>NZ_DICZ01000042.1:0-23087 GCF_002417895.1 Lactobacillus sp. UBA5813 | reverse complement strand
ATTTTTCAAAGTATATGTAACTTTGATTGTCTTAGCAGCCTGAACTTGGTTATTGTTTGCATCTGCGATGCCAACAGCACCCAAGGATAACAGGATAACAGTGAAAAGTAAACCGAGCTTTTTAACTAATTTATTCATTTTTAATCCTCCAAGAATTTTGATTTTTATTTAATTGGGCATGCTCCGCCTTCACAATCGGTTTGACCAACCAATTCAAGGTCTTTTTTATCATCGTTTTGCTTCATGAAGACTGCTTCAACGTCTCCCTTGATTTGAGCAGCTTTTTCTTCATACTTTTCTTTATTAATTGGCTCTTTTGGAGCTTGTTTTAAGCTGCCGCCGTAGTATGGAAGAAGTGAAGTTGACTTGATGATGTGACGGTATTGATGAAGAAGTGGGGCAATTTGCTTGCTTTCACCATCTTGGAAGGTAACGGTACATGATACAGCGTTATCTGACCAGTAGGTTTGCAAAAATGCTTGCGTAGCAAATTGTTCGCCGATTGATACAGTACCAGCAGATGCAAATTGCTTGCTGTCAGCGTTAGCAGCACGAAGTGGAAATTCTACACAAATAGTATTCTTAGTGTAGATATCAGGTTCAGTGTAGTAACCACATTCCTTAAGGGCTGGCAATAATGGGTCAGAAGCTTGGAATCTAATTCTTTGGATCAAGTAGCGAGCGTAGTGGAAGTGCATCCCTTCGGAAACACCTGCAAGTTTAGCTACAGTACCTGAAGGCTTAACAGTTGTGTGCTTGATTGAAGTGTTGCAGCCTAAAACATCGCTGTAATCTTTATCAGCTTTAACAACTGCTTTGTAAAGGCCATCGAAGGTCTTTACGATTTCTGGATCATAGATTGGCTTCTTAATTGCTGCACCAGTTTCAGGATCTTTAGCATCTTCCCAACCGGTAACAACACGGTGACCAAAGCGTGACAAGATCCAGTCTTGAATACCAGACATTGAAATACCGATACGACGATTCTTTTGAATAATCTTTCTTGATATTTCCCAATCGTAGTGACTGAAGGTTACACGCTTAGCAAAACGAGCAGCTAAAGCAAAGACTTCTTTTAAGTCCCAGCCTTGTTTTTCAGCAACATAAGGGAAGACTTCAAACAAGTTGCATGGTTCACCGTTAGATAAGGAAATTTCGCCACATGGGTTTGTTCCTTCGACGTTATCATCGATGCCAGCTTGGTAACCATCGGCAATTCGGCCGTAGTTGCGAGAAAGTTCAAGATTAACAACGCCAGGTTCACCATTATGCAAAATTCCGTCGGCAATTGGACCGTAATTATCGAATTTAGAATCAATTGCAACACTGTTATTTGATGCCCAACGGTGGTGGTAAAGCTTATCTTTATCTTGCTTCATCTTAATGAAGTCTTGGTCGTCATTTGAACCCAAAGCAAGTTCAGCAGAACGACGAACGTTACCAGCAACAACTGTCTTACCAATCAAGTTGCAGATATCAGTTGCGTCAACGGCAGTTAATTTTTCACCGGCCTTAGGATTGATAACCTTATTAATATCAAAGAACATTTCAACTAAAGGCATTGGACCTGAAGCAGTGCCGCCGAAGCCATGAATCTTAGTACCGTAAGGGCGAATGTTGCTGATATCTAAGACTAACTTCTTTTTGCCCTCAAGATTAGTAGCATTGAAGTGCATATCAATCAGTCGAGCATTTGCCAAAACCCAGCCTTCGCGAGTATCAGGCAATTCGTAGTAAACGTAATCGTCTTTATCTTGATTTTGCTTTTGCCATTCTTCTTTATCAGTAGCACCTAATTTAACAGAAGCATCATATGATTTGCTCTTTTTATCGATAACTACTGTTAAATCGATCTTTTGATCAACTTTAGGAATTTGCTTAATGTTGTCTTTTACAACTGAAAAGCCAACGCCGCCGCCCTTCATTAATTGATCGAAGAGGAATGAAAATGGCATTGAAACAGCTACATCTTTTTGGCTTAAATATGATGGTCTGATATGACTATCGCCATAATTTTGTGGACGAATAGCGATAAACCAGCAGTTATTCAAAGAATCACCGTTACGCTTTTGGTAGTCAGTACCGGAAATCCAAAGGTTACGACCGGATGGTGTAGCAGATAGACCATAGATTAAGCGGAACAATTTTTGAGCTTCATTGGTTAATTGAGCAACAACTTCTTCAGAAGGATTGTCGTTTAATCGCGGATCGAGATTAATGTTTCCTTCAATTACTCGTTTAACAGTTTCGTCCCAGTTTTCAGAACGGTTTTTGTCGTTTAACCAGCGAGAATAGGTTCTCTTATAAGTGACCCAACCTAATTCACCCCAATGGGGCTTAACTTCTTGTTTTACTTGATCAATAAATTTTTGATCTAATTTAATGACTTTCATCCCACAACTCTCCTATATAATTTAGTTACAAGTGTTTCACAAATACACAATTTGTTGATGACAGAATTTAGAATACCACAAGATATTGTGTTGTAAACAAAAATATTTTAGCATGATTAAGTCCAAAAAATGTAATTCGTTGTCTCCGTAAAGATTTATATAAGAAAAAAATCGTACATAATTAAGAGAGATATCTGAGATTTTTTAATGGTAAAAATCTCAGAAGAAGTGTGTAACAAAAAGATAGTAGTTTTCTTTGTAATTTATTAGGCATAAAATAGGGCTCAAGCATCGTATATCCACAATTAAGGGAGGTTTATTTATGGAAAATGCTTGGCAAAGATTCAAGCAAAACGTACCGCTTAGAAGATTTGTGGTCTTGTTGGTAATCGTTGCTCTTTTATATGAGATGCGAGCAATGATGAACACAATTTTGCTAACTTTTATTTTTACTTATCTGGTTGTTCATTTAATTAGGTTGGTTCAAAGACATATTCCAAAAATTCCATCGGGTGTAATTGTGTCAATCACATATATTTTGATTCTGCTGTGTCTATACTTCGCTGTAACGATTTATTTGCCGATGCTAGTTAAACAGATCGGTAAGATGTTTAAATCCGTCTTGGCCTTTTATGAGAGCGACAGCATGACAGGAATTATGCGATACGTAAGCCGCTATGTTAATAGAAATGAATTGGTGACTCAAGCTAAAACAGGGATGAGCGTCATGATGAAGACGTTAACCAGTGTTGGTACTTTAACGGTTTCGATTTTCATGTCACTAATTTTAAGTTTCTTCTATACGATTGAATTGAAGAAAATGAATGAGTTCTCTAATTTGTTTGTAAAAAGCGGAATTTTTAAGTGGTTCTTTGAAGATGTCCGCTATTTTGGCAGAAAGTTTACGAATACGTTCGGGGTTGTCCTTGAAGCACAGTTTTTCATTGCCCTCTGCAATACCGCATTAACAATGATTTGTTTAGCCTTTATGAAAATGCCGCAAATTATTGCATTAGGATTAATGGTCTTCATTTTGAGTTTGATCCCAGTTGCTGGCGTGATCATTTCACTGATTCCATTGAGTATTATTGGTTATTCAGTTGGCGGTTTTCGGTACGTAATTTATCTTTTTATCATGATTATGGTAATTCATGCTATAGAAGCATATATTTTGAATCCAAAATTTATGGCTAGCAAAACGGAACTGCCAATTTTTTACACCTTCCTGGTTTTGCTTGTCGCAGAACATTTTTGGGGGATTTGGGGTTTGATCGTCGGTGTTCCAATTTTTACTTTCTTATTAGATGTACTAGATATCAAATCTTCATATAAGAGTAAAAAAAAGCAGGCTAAATAATGAGAGCTTTATTAACAGGAGATAGCATTATTGCTCGTCATGAAGGGATGCAAGAACCTATTCTGAATTATGAACTTAAACGAAGAGATCCTGATCTGCTTTTAACGAATACAGCTGTTTCAGGAATAAATTCGGGTGCTTTCTTTGCGCGTCTTAGCGAGCTGGTCCTAAAGCAAAAGCAGCATGATGTTTTAGTTATTTTGCTAGGAACAAATGATTTGGCGACACATAAGCAAGTGACTATCAGGCAGTTCAAAAACAATATGGAATTAATTGTTTCAGCAGTTGTATGTGAATACTGGCCACAATATGTTGTATTGATTTCACCTCCGGCTGTTGATGAAAAAAAGCAGCTGGTCAGGAATAATCAGTTAGTCAAACAATACAGTACTGCTATTTCAGAAGTTGCTGAAGAATATGGGACGCACTATTTGAATCTAGCACAAGCGATGATTGAACACGGAGATTTGTCCCATTTGTGTCACGGAATAAAAAATGACGGCCTTCATTTTGGAGCAGCCGGGTATCAACTATTGGCAGATTTATTGTTTGCTCAATTAAAAAAGATAAAAAAATAAAAGTCCGGAAATTCTCCGGACTTTTTCGTTGTTTTCATAAATTATTTCATTGCTGCAAATACTAGACCACCTACTGCTAGCAGAGCAAGAAGTGGAATTAATAAATATGCGAAAAATGCTGCAATAATGGCAACTACAATTAAGAAACCAATAATTTTGATTATTCCAATTCCTAATTTAAAGAATAACCATAATAAAAATAATACTAATAAAAATGAAAGCATCTTGTACCTCCGTTTTCTTTATAAAAATATTTTACCCGCTAATATAGAAAAAAGGAAAGGATCTTAGCACTAATTTAAATTTTTAGTCAGTAAAGTATTGCAAGATGTCATCTTCAGTTAGTTTTTGTCGTTTTTCACCACTAACGTCCAAAACAACTTTACTGCTGTTTAAGATAATGGTTCGATTGCCATATTTAAGAGGGTCTTTTAATTGGTGAGTAATCATAACGCAGGTTAATTTTTGCTGTTGGACGACTTTGTTGGTTAATTCCAATAGTTCACGACTGGTATTAGGATCAAGTGCCGCAGTGTGCTCATCAAGCAGGAGCAGTTTTGGCCGCTGAATGGTCGCCATAAGGAAGCTGAGAGTTTGTCTTTGACCACCTGATAGATTACCAACAAAAGTATTTAAACGCTCATTCAGGCCGTTAGGGAGCTGCGCTGTTTCACGTGAAAACATTGGCAAATGCTTGTCTAAACCACGCATTTTTAGTCCGCGATGTTTTCCTCTTTTAGTAGCTAGAAGCAAATTTTCGGCTACAGTCATTCTTGGAGCCGTTCCCATTTTGGGATCTTGAAAAACCTGAGCGATATATTTTGCACGCTTAACTTCGGACAAGTTGGTAATATCTTTTTCATCTAAAATTACTTTTCCAGTTGTAGGTGCAAGTGAACCGTTAATGATATTAAGCAAAGTAGATTTCCCGGCCCCGTTGGTACCAAGCAGAGTGACGAAATCGCCATCGTTAAGTTCAAGATTGATATTTTTTAAAATTTGTTTCTGTTCACCATTGCCAATATTGACAGTAGTGCTGATATTTTGAAGTTTAAGTTTACTCATGGACGTTCAACTCCTCGTTTTAATAATTGATGAATATGGAATTTTTCTTGGAAAAGTGGGAGCATCAAGCAGATTGCTAAGATGATGGCAGAGATTAGTTTGAAGTCATTAGTGCTAAAGCCTAATTGTAAAACTACTAATAAGACCAAACGATAAAGAATGCTGCCAACGACTACAGCGACAAGCCGTGCCGTCAAACTCAAGTTGCCATATACGACTTCGCCAGTGATAATTGCGGCCAATCCGATAACCATAGTACCGATCCCCATGTTGACGTCAGCGTAGCCACCATTTTGTGCTAGCAAACCACCAGCTAAGCCAATCAGACCATTAGAGATCATTAAACCTAAGATTTTCATATTGTCAGTGTTAATGCCGAGTGAACGTGCCATGTTTTCATTGTCGCCAGTAGCGATAAATGCTTGACCTAGATCGGTATTTAAAAAGGGTGCTAGCAAAATTACGATTGCAATTGCAAAAATTAATCCAACTACGATAGTGGGAAAATTGGTTGGTAATTTTTTAAGCAGACTGCCGTTAAGCAAAGTTGCGTGATTAAGCAAGCCTACATTTGCTTTACCTAAAATTTGCAAATTAACAGAGTAAACACCAGTCATCGTTAGAATTCCGGCAAGTAAAATTGGAATTCGACCTTTAGTATAGAGCAGTCCAGTGACTGCCCCAGTAATCATGCCGGCGATAAAGGATAAGAAAGTTGCGACAAACGGATTGATACCATAAACTAATGCAGAAACGCAGATAGCCGCACCGAAGGGAAAGGTTCCTTCAACAGTCATATCCGGAAAGTTTAAAATTCTGAATGAAAGATATAGTCCCAATGCTAAAATGCCCCATAACAGACCTTGTCCTATTTTTAAGACCAGCAGCTTTAAAGAAGGCTAGAGCTGAATTTGCGGAGAATAAGATTTCTCGTGAAGATTTAACTAAAGTTGAAGATGAAGAAATCACTAAGTTGGTAAAAAAGGAAGAAGAAGCAGGATTAAAGATCGTTACTGATGGCGAATTCAGAAGAAGCTACTGGCACCTTGATACATTTTGGGGCTTCGGCGGTATCAAACATACTAAGCAAGAACACGGCTATTTCTTCCATGATGAAGAAACACGTAATGATTCGGCTCAAGTAGAAGGCAAAATTAAATTTACAGGTGATCACCCAGACTTAAGAGCTTTTAAGTTTTTGAAATCAATTACTGCTGACAGTGATGTTATTCCTCGTCAAAGTATTCCTGCTCCAGCTCAATTCTACGCTGAACTTGTGCGTGATCCTGAAAATGTTGCAGCAGTTAAGAAATATTATGATAGCGAAGATGAGCTCTTCGATGATATTGGCAAAGCTTATCATGATTTGATTATTGCCCTTTATAATGCAGGATGTCGCGATATTAAGTTGGACGATTGTACTTGGGGCATGGTTGTCGACGATGATTTTTGGGCAACAATGGTTAAGCAAGGATTCAAGCGCGATGAACTTGAAGAAAAATACTTACGCGTTAACAACAGTGCCTTGCATGATTTGCCAGAAGATTTAAGAGTTTCAACTCACATTTGTCGTGGTAATTATCATTCAACTTGGGCTGTTAAAGGTGGTTATGGTCCAGTAGCTAAATATGTTTTTGCTCAAGAAAAAGTTGATGTTTTCTATTTGGAATTTGATAGTGAAAGAGCCGGTGGTTTTGAACCAATCAAGGAAGTTCCTGAAGATAAGGAAGTAGTTCTTGGCTTGATTACAAGCAAGAAACCAGAGTTGGAAAATCCTGATGATTTGATTGCACGAGTAAAATCAGCCAACCAATACCATGATTTAGATAACTTGGCATTGAGTACTCAATGTGGTTTTGCTTCAACAGAAGAAGGTAATCATTTAACTGAAAAACAAGAGTGGCAAAAAATTGCAGTAGTTATCAGTACTGCAAAAGAGATTTGGAGATAGTTTTTGATTATTATATAGATATATAGTTAGAAGATAAGGAGATTAATTATGGCTAAGGTTGAAAGTTTTACATTAGATCATACTAAAGTTAAGGCACCTTACGTTCGCTTGATTACCGTAGAAGAAGGACCTAAAGGCGATAAGATTTCTAATTACGATTTGCGTTTGGTTCAACCAAATAAGAATGCAATTCCAACTGGTGGACTTCATACGATTGAGCACCTTCTCGCTAGTTTGCTTCGCGATCGTTTGGATGGTGTAATTGATTGCTCACCATTTGGCTGTCGTACAGGCTTTCACTTAATTGTTTGGGGCGAGCATTCAACTACTGAAGTTGCTGAAGCCTTGAAGTCATCACTTGAAGAAATTCGTGATACGATCACCTGGGAAGATGTTCCAGGAACGACGATCAAGACTTGCGGCAATTATCGTGATCACTCGTTATTTACTGCTAAAGAATGGTGCCGTGATATCTTAGCTGAAGGCATTAGTGATGATCCATTTAATCGTCATGTGATTTAAAAGCAAAATTCAATCTACATATGAAAAGCATCTCCAATGGAGGTGCTTTTTGATTGCATGTTATAATGACTTTTCTAGCAATTATAGAAAGGATCAATTTATGCGCTACAAACAACTTATTTTTGACGTGGATGATACTTTAATTGATTTTGCAGCAACAGAAAATTTTGCATTGCATAGTTTATTTGATGCACATCATTGGCAGCTGTCAAATGAACTTCAGAACCAATACCATGCTTATAATCAAGGCTTGTGGCGGGATTTGGAGCAGGGTAAAATAAACTATGATGAGTTAAGTGAAAAGTGTTTCCGTGTCTTTTTAAAAGACCATCTTGATATTGACGTGGATGGCAAAAAGACCATGGATGAATTTCGCTCTTATTTCGGTGAAGCACATCAATTATTGCCTGGTATTGAAGATACGTTAAAATTTGCTAAAAGACAAGGCTATAAACTAACAATTCTAAGCAATGGTGAGAAATTTATGCAACGTCACCGCTTAGAGTTAGCAGGAATTAAAGACTATTTTGATCTCATAGTTACATCTGAAGAGGCACATTATCAAAAGCCAAATGAACATGCCTTTGATTATTTCTTTAGTCGAACTGAGATTGGCCCAAATGAAACACTATTCTTTGGCGATGGCTTGCAATCTGATATTTTAGGTGCGGAACGTTACGGCTTTGATAGCATCTGGTATAATCATCGCCATCGTAAAAATACTTTGAATTTGCATCCTTTGTTTGTAGTGGACAACTATCCTCAGTTTGTTGAACTGATGAAAAACGATTTTAAAAAGAAATATTAGTTTCACGTGTAACACAAAATTACCAAATCAAAATAAATGAAACTTATGATTTTATCCACTATAATTAAGTAAGTAGCAACTATGATATTTTGAAGAGGTAAATTATGTTAACAGATACCTACACTTTAAATAATGGCATAAAAATTCCAATTATTGGTTTTGGGACATGGCAAACTCCAAGTGGAGAAGTAGCTAAAGAATCAGTTTTAGCAGCCTTGAACAGTGGCTACCGTCATATTGATACTGCGGCAGCTTATGGTAATGAAGAAAGCGTTGGTGAAGCAATCAAGGCGAGCGGTATTAACCGCCATGAGTTGTTTGTTACCACTAAGCTTTGGAATGCCGATCACGGTTATGATAAGGCTAAAAAAGCAATCGATACCAGTTTGGAAAAACTAGGTTTAGATTATTTGGACTTGTATTTAATTCACTGGCCAAATCCAGCTGCTATGCGTGATAATTGGGCAGAATTAAATGCTGAAAGCTGGCAGGCAATGGAAGAAGCAGTTAAGGCTGGCAAAATTCGTGCAATCGGTGTTTCCAATTTTAGAAAAAAGCACTTGGATGAATTAATTAAAACAGCAGAAATTAAACCTGCGGTTAACCAAAATTACTTAAATCCGAGTGATATGCAAACTGAATTGACTGCTTATAATACAAAGCTCGGCATCTTGAATGAGGCTTATAGTCCATTAGGTACTGGTGGCTTGCTTGGCAACGATACTATCAATGAAGTTGCTCAAAGCTATGGTAAATCCCCAGCGCAAATTTTAATTCGTTGGTCTTTGCAACATAAATTCTTGCCACTTCCTAAGTCAGTGCATCCAAAATATATCGCTGCTAATGCTGAAGTTTTTGATTTTGAAATTAGTCCAGAAGATATGAAGAAGCTTGATGGGTTGCATGGTGTTGCTAAATTAGCCAACGATCCGGATAAAGTTACATTCTAAATTAAAAATAAAAATGGATCTGAGATTTCAGATCCATTTTTATTTAAGCTTAAATGATAATTTAACTGGATTATGATCGGCATAACGGTAATCAGTGTTAATATTGACAGCTTTAGCCGAGACGTTTTTGGAAACAATGAAACCATCACCGACTGTTTGATAATTAACTTTAGGATTATATTTCATATCGGTAGACCGAACAGTAGCCACATTTTCACGGTTGGTCGCCTTGACCATGATGAAATCTTTAGGCAACATTTTTTGACTTAAAACCGAAACCCAAGAAGGAATCTTTTCTTGATGATCGAAATGGGTCAGCATGTCCTTTCCTAAAGCATGATTAAAGTCACCGCCAACAATTACGTAATTACCGGCATGATATTCTTTTTCAATTACTTTAGATAGTAGTTTCATTTGTGCCTTTCGCATTTTTCCGCCTTTATCGTAAGCGGACATATGGCTGTTAATCATAATTAAATTTTTGCCATTATTAATTGGATAGCGCATAACTGTGAAGCAGCAGTCTAGATCCGTAAATTTTGAAATAAAGGCACTCGTTACAGGGAACTTTCGTCTGACTGCACTTTGCATGTCATATTTGCTCATGCTAAGCAAGCCGGACTGAACACTTCCGTGTGGATCATTGAGAGTCCAGAGCAGGTAAGCACTGTGAAAATTATTAGCAAAAGTATAATCGTAATCATTAAAGTGTTCTTCAACCATTTTTACTTGATTGACATAGTGACTGCGAGTGGAATGAGTATCGATTTCTTGGAAAAGCATGAAATCAGGATTGAGCTTTTTCATAGTCTTGATTACGCCGTTAGTTGAATCAAGCACTGCTTGTTTAGAAAAGGCCGTTCCGCGAGTACCTTGGGTTTTGGTACCATTTTTTAATTCACCTTTATCCATGAAAAAACTAAATTTTTGATTATATACACCAAAACCTACGTTATAAGTTGTTGCAGTAAAGTTTTATTTAACTGCAACTTAGCTGCTTGATTGTTGCCAATTGCTAATTTTTGATTATCAGGGATGCGATAGGAATGTGCTTGCATGTAACCGGACATAGCAACCAATTGCAACTAGTAAAACAATGATAATACCAATAAGCGTAAAACTAATTCTCTTAAAAATTTTCATTCTTTACCTCAACACCAAAATACCAATTTATTATAGCAAAGCGTAAAATTATAACTATAGGAAGTGAGTATATTGTGAAAGAAATTACGGCAGGCATTGTTGCTCACGTTGATGCTGGTAAGACTACTTTGTCTGAAGCATTGCTTTATGAGGCGGGAAACTTAAGAAAATTAGGACGCGTAGATAATGGAAATGCTTTTTTGGATCCTGATGAATTGGAGAAAAAAAGAGGAATAACCATTTATTCGCATGAAGCACAACTTCAATTGCCAGATTTTAAATTAACTTTGCTTGATACGCCAGGTCACATAGATTTTGCGGCACAAACCGAGCAAGTAATGAGTGTATTGGACTATGCCATCTTAGTTATTTCAGCAACAGATGGTATCACTAGTTATACGCGCACGCTCTGGAATTTGCTAAGACACTATGAGATACCGTGTTTTATTTTTATCAATAAAATGGATGCTCTCGGCGTCGATAAAGAGAAAATTATTGCAGATGTTCAAAAAAATCTGGATGATAGTTGTTTTGATTTTTCAAAAAGTGATGCTGATTTTTATGAGAATATCGCTACGGTTAATAAAAAATTATTTGATCAATATCTAAATGAAGGCAAAATTGCAGATGAGCAGATTAAAAAATTAATTGCTGAAAGGAAAATCTTTCCAATTTACTTTGGCTCTGCGTTAAAACTAACTGGTGTAAAAGAATTCATTGCGGGAATTAAGCAATGGACAAAAGAAGCTGAAAAATCTGATCAATTTGTAGCAAGAGTTTTTAAAATATCCCATGATGAAAAAGGCAGTCGTTTAACGTGGCTGAAAGTCCTAGGGGGACAGTTAAAGGCAAAGACAGAACTTTTTCCAAAAGAAAAAATTGATCAATTGCGTGATTATGACGGCAGCAAATATCAAATCGTTTCTGAGGCCAATAGTGGTGAAATTGTCACAGCAACTGGTTTAAATTCAACTTATCCTGGTCAGGGCATTAATATTGCTGATATTTATAATGGCCTGCGACCGGTTTTAACTTATCGTGTAAATCCTGGTGAAAATGATATTTATAAATGCTTGGATGCTTTGAAAATTTTGGAAGATGAAGATCCTGGTCTGCATATTAAATGGTCAGAGCAATTACAAGAGATTCATTTGCAAATTATGGGTAAAATTCAGTTAGAAATTTTACAGCAGGTTTTAGCGGACCGTTTTGATTTAAACATTACTTTTGATCAAGGCAGTATTTTATACAAAGAAACTATTACTCAAAAGATTGAAGCAGTAGGGCACTTCGAGCCTTTGCGTCATTATTCTGAAGTACACCTGTTGTTAGAACCAGGAAAAGAAAATAGTGGTCTGATTTTTGCAAATGAATGCAGTTTAGAAGTTTTGGACAAAAACTGGCAGCATCAAATTATGACGGCCTTAGATTCTAAGGAACATCTTGGCGTACTAATTGGTGCGCCGATCACAGATATGAAGATTACGTTAATTGGTGGACGAGGCAGCAATGTGCATACGGTTGGTGGCGATTTCCGCGAAGCGACATATCGGGCTGTACGTCAGGGATTGATGGAATTAAAACAAAAAGGTGCCTGTAAACTGCTTGAACCATGGTATGATTTTCGACTGGAAATTCCGGCAAGTCAAGTGGGACGTACACTCAACGATATTCAAAGAATGAGTGGCAAGTTTGAAAGTCCTCAAGATAATGGAAAATATACTACGATCATAGGACAAGCACCTGTTTCAGAGATGCAAGATTATGCTAATGAAGTTCACAGTTATAGTCATGGTGAAGGATATTTGGAATGCGTCTTTTCAGGTTATTGTGAATGCCATAATAGTGAAAAAATTATCACTGAGAAAGATTATGATCCCGTTTCTGATTTAGAAAATACCCCTAATTCAGTCTTCTGTTCACATGGGGCAGGACATACAGTAACTTGGAATAAGGTTCCAGAAGCGGTGCAGTTTCCATATGTTTACCCATTAGATTAAAGGAAAAATAGAAAAAGAAGAAAGCGTTGAACTTAATGTTCAACGCTTTTTAGATGAAATTCTAAATGATTTTTAGAACTTGTTCTTGTCCAATGCAACTGGAGAATCTGGCTTTTCACCATTGATCATCTTCAAGTTGTTGTCAAATGCCTTAACAACCATGTTACGTACAGCGTGAGTGGTGTAGAAGGCGGTGTGTGGAGTTACCAAAACGTTTGGACGGTCAATTAAGTCAGCCAAACGGTCATCTGGGAACTTCTTACCTTCCCAATCCTTGTTGAAGATACCAACTTCGTCTTCGTAAGTATCCATAACGAAGCCGAAGATCTTGCCTGAGTCCAAACCACGGATTACAGCATCAGTGTCAACAAGTGGACCACGTGAGCAGTTTACAATTACAACGTCGTCTTTCATTTTCTTGATTGAGTCGTCGTTGATCATGTGAACGTTAGCTGGAACATCTGGAACGTGAAGTGAAATTACATCAGCTTGCTTGTACAAGTCATCAAGTGAGTCAACGTAGTAACCCTTCTTTTCAAGTTCTGGGTTCTTGAAGATATCGTAAGCAATAACCTTTGCGCCGAAACCTTCCATAATACGCATAAATACTTGACCAATGTGACCAGTACCTACAACACCAACAACTTGGTCACGAACTTCACGACCAATAGTTGGAGCCCAGCGTAAGTCACGTTTAGCCATCTTTTCGTCCATGCGCTTGTCTTGACGTAATACACGTGCAGCTTGAATAGCAGCATGTTCAGCAATAGCATTTGGTGAGTAAACAGGAACGTTGGTAATTTCGAAGCCTAATTCCTTAGCCTTGTCCATATCAATGTTATCAACACCAACGTTACGTAATGACATCTTAGTTACGCCAGCATCTGCTAAAGCTTGAAGAGTATCAGCGGTGTAATCTAATTGTTGGTAAACAACAACACCATCGGCACCCTTAGCTAACTTAGCAGTTTCAGGAGTCAAAAGTTGATCAGTGAAATCAACGTCGATATCCTTGTGAGCTTCTTTCCATTCGTTCAAGAATGGTTCTTCGTCTTTACGAATAGCGTAAGCAAAAATCTTTGTCATAAAATTCTACCTCCGTAAAAATTAATAGTATGACCGTTTTCTATTATACACTTGAGTTTGTGTGACAAAACACAAAAGCGTTTCTTTTTTTAGAAAGGAAAAATAATTATGCAAATTAACCAAAATTGGCTGAAACAATTGCCGATAAAAAACATAATTTCCTGTCAATCTGTTCGTGGTGGTGACATCAATTTAGCTTATAAAATAGTGACGCCACAGCAACAATATTTTATGAAAGTTCAGCCTAAACATTCGGCTAAGTATTTCGATCATGAAAAAAAGAGGGCTAAAAGAAATTGCACAAGCTGGTGTTAATACATTAACGCCAATTCATAGTGGACAAATTGAAGGTGATGCCTACTTGCTTTTAAATTGGTTAGATGCTGATGTGGACAGCCAAAGAGATTTGGGATATGAAGTGGCAAAGCTTCACATGAAACATAATGATCAATTTGGTTTTGGCGATAAATATGAAACTAAGATTTTGAAAAAAGACAATCAATGGAATAGCAGCTGGGCAGATTTTTATCTTAATCAACGTGTGATGCCTGAGGTCAATTATGCTAAGAAAGTTGGTCGTTGGAATGATTTTAGAGAACATCATTTTCAAAATATGATGGAAAATTTTCTAGATTATTACAGCAAAAATCAGGTCTTGCCGAGTCTGTGTCATGGTGATCTATGGTTTGGCAATGTCATGTTTGCAAATGGAAAACCATATTTGATTGATCCGGACGCTGTTTATGCCGATCGTGAATTTGATTTAGCCATGACCACTGTTTTTGGTGGTTTCAACCAAGACTTTTATCAGGCTTATAGTGAAATCTGTCCATTCAATCCAGGAATAGAAAAGCGGCTTCCATGGTATCGCTTCTACTATCTTTGCATGCATCTTGACCTGTTTGGTGAAAGTTATGGCGATGAAGTTGATACAATTTTAGCGCAATTCTAAATTTTTTATTAAGGGATAAATTAGCTAGTGACGCGATGTCACTTTGTTGATATTATATAGACATAGCAGAAATTGTTAAGCCTGAAAACAAGAAAGGTGGTTTTATAGCTTAAAAAACTAAGAGTAAGAAATCTTAAATTCTTATACTTACATCTCAAATACGCAAGCTGTGTGATACAAACTAAATCATCCTAATCTCTACAGTATTACACGCATAAGCTTGCATCATTTATAGAGAAGACTTAACTTTCTCGTTATTCTCATTCAATACAACTCCCTTTAAAAAGCTCAGTTTAGAAAAAATCTATGCTGAGTTTTTTTCGTTATAATAAATTTATAAAAGTAAGGGAGAATACACAATGAAATTAATTTCATGGAATATCGATTCACTTAATGCAGCATTAACAGGGCAGTCTACTCGTGCTCTAGAAACGCGTAAAATTCTAGAAAAACTTCATGATGAGGCACCTGATGTATTAGCTATTCAAGAAACAAAGTTGCCTGCTACAGGCCCTACGAAAAAGCATCAGACTATTTTGAAAGAAATGTTTCCTGAATATAAATATGTTTGGCGTTCATCGGAAGAACCTGCCCGAAAGGGTTATGCCGGTACAATGTATTTATATAAAAAAGACCTAGAGTTAAAAGCTTCTTATCCTAAGATTGGAGCTCCAGAACCAATGGATTCAGAGGGCAGAATAATTACGTTAGAATTTCCAACATTTTTTGTGACTCAAGTTTATACTCCGAATTCTGGAAATGGCTTAAAGAGATTAGCCGATAGACAGGTCTGGGATCAAAGATATATTGAGTATTTGCAGCAATTGGATAAGCAAAAGCCAGTATTGGCCAGTGGTGATTTTAATTGTGCGCATACACCGATTGATTTAAAGCATCCAGAAAACAATCATCATTCAGCTGGCTTTACTGATGAAGAAAGAAAAGATTTTACACATCTTCTTGATGCCGGCTTTACTGATTCATTTAGAAAAATAAATGGCAACGTTGAAGGTGTTTATTCCTGGTGGGCACAGCGAGTAAGAACGGCCAAGGCAAATAACTCAGGCTGGAGAATTGATTATTGGCTAACTAGCAATCGAATCGCTGATAAAATAAAGTGGTCTGAAATGATAGACACGGGAAAAAGAGCAGATCATTGCCCGATTTTGCTTGATATAGACTTATAGTTAAAAATCTGAAAAGCATTCACAATGAATGCTTTTTATTATTGGTCTAATAGAGTAAAATAAATCTCCGAAAAGTTTGTTTAAGGAGGAGCAACCCGTGGGGGAAGAAAAAGAAAACTGGGCATTAGAGCAGGATCTTAAATACAATCGATTAACTGCGTTTAAGCTCTTCGCAATGACTAGTTCAATGGTTATTTCTGTTATTGAGTTGGCACTATTTGGGAAAACAGGCGCAACAGCATTATTTTATTTATTAATTGCTGGTATTTGCTGGTTTATACCAATTACACAAATGGCCGGAGAAATGGCCTCGATTGATGGCTGGGGAAAAGGCGGTATTTTTACTTGGGTAAAAGGCAACTTAGGCGATCGTACCGGTTGGACAGCCATGTTTTTACAATGGATTAACATCACAGTAGGTATGGACACGATGATGTATGTCATTATCGGTGCGCTGTCAATTACGTTTAATACGCCTTGGTTTAATACGACACCGCCTGCTCGGTTTATCTTAATGATGATCATCCTTTGGGGTGCGACTGCGATTCAGGTAATTGGAGTTAGAAAAATTGGTCGTATCGCTGAATGGCTGTTTATTATAGGAATTGCAATTCCAGTAATTTGTATTATCATTGCCTTCTTTGTTTATCTTGCACAAGGGCATCCACTTCATATGCAAATTAATTGGCAAACAGTTGTGCCACATCATTTAAATAGCAGCACCTTGGCTGCATTTGTACCGTTCATGTTGGCATTCTGTGGTGGTGAAGCATCCGCACCACATGTTAAGAATTTGGAACATCCACGTTACTATTCACGTGTAATGCTGGGCTTAGCTTTAACTGCAATTTTATTTGATTTACTTGGTTCGATGGCAATCGGAATGACAGTGCCTAAGAGTGAAATTCAAAATAGTACTGGCTTTGTTTATACTTACGGTGTATTGCTTAATTCAATTGGCTTGCCAGGTGATGTCTTAAACAAAATTGTGGGCGTTATGCTGGCTTGCGGAATTATCGGTGAGCTAGGTAATTGGCTTGCCGGACCAAATCAAGGAATGTATGAAGCTGCTAAAGAAGGTTATTTGCCAAAGCTTTTTGCAAAGGCAACCAAACACGGCGTTCCTTTACGCTTGATGGTTACGCAATCGTTAATTGTTACTATAACTGCAGTACTAATTACTTTTAGCAGTGGTAGCAATGCCGACTTTGCATTTAATGTTTCCTTAGCAGCTACTACCGCCCAGTATTTGATGGTTTACCTAATAATGCTGATTGCCTATATTGTTTTGAAACATAAGCATGAGGACTGGCATAGAGCTTATTACATGAATAAAAGTGCAAAGATTAGTATTGCAATTTCATGCTTAGCGTTTTTAATTACAGTAGTTGCGTTCTTTGTAACCTTTACACCGGCCGTAGGCACACTAGCCAAGATGCAGGGAATATACGTTACGAGTTTAATCGGCATGTGTGCAATTAGTGTGATTATTCCTTTAATTTTGTATCATTTTAAAGATCATTGGCAATAAGAAAAAAAGAGATCCAATTAGTTGGATCTCTTTTTTTAGTTGAGTAAAATTATAATTGAGGTGTTTTAATGAATAAAGCTTTGAAAGATGCAATTTTGAACGGTTTATATGATAGTCATTTCCCGGGACATGAATTATACGGCCCACGATTGCTCGAAAACGATAAAAACGATAATATTTGGCTCACCCTTAGACGTGAATTGCTGACTTGTCAAAGCTTTACTTGGGCTGTTGCTTTTATTACTCAGGACATGTTGGTTCCATTGAAAGTTGTTTTAGCAGATTTAGCTAAAAAGCATGTAACAGGTACCTTAATTACGGGTGATTATTTAGGCTTTAATGAACCAAATGTATTTGCAGAATTAACAAAAATACCAAATTTAAAGGTAAAAATAGCTGACCAAACGAATTTTCATGTAAAAGGATATCTGTTTAAATATGAAAATTATGAAACAGTTGTAATTGGAAGTGCAAATTTTACACGCGCGGCTTTGCTGGCAAACTGCGAATGGGCTTTAAAAGTTAGTTCTACCGAGAACGCAGCTTTAACTAAACAAATATGTCGGCAACTGCAAAAATTAGATCAAGAAAGTGCGCCTTTGACTTCAACTTGGATAATGAATTACCAGCGACAGTGGAAAAGACCTAATTTTCAAAAGATTACTGCGAAAAATATTACCCAGGAAATATCTCCAAATAAAATGCAAAAGAAAGCTCTGCAAAATTTGAATGAATTGGTTGCAGCGGGACAGAAAAGAGGTTTAGTTGTTTCTGCTACTGGTACTGGAAAGACCTATCTTGGAGCGTTTGCTGTGAAGGATTTTGCACCTAAAAAATTTTTATATATTGTTCACCGCAGACAAATTGCACAAAAATCATTATCCAGTTTTCGAAAGGTTATTGCTGGCAAAAAGGCAGATTACGGGCTTTTATCAGGAAATGTGCACGAATCAAATTGTAAATATGTTTTTGCAACTGTCCAAACTTTGACTCAAAAAAACGTTTTGAATCAATTTGATTCTGCAGAATTCGATTATATTTTAATCGATGAGGCTCATCGCTCAGCTTCACCGAGCTATCAACGAATTTTACATTATTTTAAGCCAAAGTTTTGGCTAGGTATGACTGCGACTCCTGAACGAATGGATAAGCAAAATGTATATAAGATTTTTGATTATAATTTAGCTTATGAAATTCGTTTGCGAGATGCGCTTGAAGAAAAAATGCTGACGCCATTTCATTATGTTGGCGTTCAGGACTATGAACAGAATGGTCAGGTAATTGATGAGACCACGAATTTACGCTATTTAACTGCAGATGAACGGGTGAAGTATATTCTCAAACAGATGAATTATTATGGCTATTGTGGTGCAAAAGCTTGTGGTTTGATTTTTTGCAGTCGTCAAATTGAAGCTAAAAAGCTTGCAGTCAAATTTATCCAAAAAGGTCATCCAGCCGTTGCATTGACTAACGAAGACAGTGAAGCAGATAGACAGAAAACAGTAAAACAGCTAAAAGAAGGTTCTTTAGAATATATTGTTACGGTTGACTTGTTTAATGAAGGTGTAGATATTCCAGAACTTAATCAAATTATCATGCTTCGTAATACTCAATCAAGTATTGTCTTTATTCAACAGCTTGGCCGTGGCTTGCGAAAATATCCGGGAAAAGAATTTGTAACTGTTTTAGATTTTATTGGTAATTATCGAAACAACTACTTAATTCCGATTGCGTTAAATGACGATACGAGTCGTAGCCGCGATTTGGCACGCAGAGAAACAAAATTGCCTACTTTTGTTGGACTATCAACTATTAACTTTAGTCAGATTGCTGCTGCTAGGATTTTACAATCCTTGGATAAAGTAAAGCTTGATGGTTTGCGAGAATTGCGTCAGGCATATACTGAATTAAAGCAGAAAATAGGACGACCGCCACTGTTATTGGACTTTGCACATTACGGTTCAGTTTCACCGCTTGTTTTTGCAGAAAATCGTTCATTAAAACATTATGGCAACTTTTTGCAAAAAATGGGTGAGAAGCTTGTATTAACAAAGTATGAGTCTCAAGTATTGGCTTTTATCACCAAAGAATTAGTGAATGGAAAACGACCGCATGAACTCTTATTGCTGAAGTTGCTACTACCGAAAACTAGCATTTCTAACGAAGAATATTGTACAGAATTAGATCGGAATGGAGCTTATCATACTTCAGAACTATTACATTCGGTTGATGATATTTTGACTCTATCATTTTTTGATGTAAAATCCGGGAAAAGTACAAAAAAGGCAGAATACGGTAATTATCCACTAATTGAACACGATCTTTTAAATTATCGTCTTTCTTTAAAACTCACGGATGCTTTACAGGATAAAGACTTCCGAATGCTATTTGTAGATGCGATTAAGACGGGTTTGCTTTTGAGTAAAAAGTATCGATCTGATAAACAGTTTACTTTATATAAGCAATATGATCGGGAAGATGTCTGTCGTCTTTTGAATTGGCCTCAAGATGTGTCAGCTCCTATGTATGGCTATCGAGTGGGAAATAAAGAAACGCCGATTTTTATTACCTATAAGAAGGATTCAGATAAAAAGCGTAATGCCATTTATAATAATTCATTAGCAGACGGCTGCAGTTTACGTTGGTATACACGTAGTCCACGCCATATTGCTTCTCCAGAAGTACAAAAATTACTGCACAATAGTCAGATGAAAATTCATTTGTTTGTTAAGCAAAATGATGCAATGGGCAAAGAGTTCTTTTATTTGGGACAAGCAAAAATTCAAAAAGATACTGTAAAAGAAGAAAAAAATTGGGCCAAAAAAGAAGGCAGCGGTTGGCATGAACTTGCTTCTATCCACGCCATTATCGGCCTCAATGTATGATTTGTTGTTTACAGAATAAAAGCACTGCGTAACTGCAGCGCTTTTTTTATTTACTAGTGAAAGTATTGGTTTTAATATGATTCAAAATTTGATATCCAACTGCTTTTACAGATGCTTCACTGTTATCGGTTTGATTTAGAAACATAATTAAACCATTTTGATTATCAGTAGTCATCTGGAACCAGTTGCCAAAGTGATTGCCAGCAATATTACCATATGCCATTTTCAAATTATCATTGTTTTTAAGATAGATTCCACCAGAATAGTTGGAAGTTGCATTTTTACTGGTTAAATGAGTTAAATAATGAAAATCCGAACTGCTTAAAATTTGACCATTAGTTAAACCAACTTGAATTTTATAGTAGTCCATTGGAGTTGAAAACATGTCTCCCGTTCCTGGCATTTGAGAAGCAAGCTGTTTTTTAACATAGGCAGCCTTCGTATAGTTCTTTCCACCATTTGAATAGTAAGAAATCGAATCAGTTTTGTTTGAAGGAATATCCTGATATAGGTAAGTATTCGTTAAACCAAGTTTTTTGACTATTCGTTGATTAAAATTAGCTTGATAAGATTTACCTGTGACTGCTCGGATGATACCAGCCAGTAAAATATAATTTGTATTGTTGTAGTAATAAGTACCGACAGTACCCTCTGAGGAGGAATTAACGTTGTTTACTGCCCATTGAATCGCACTGGCTTCAGAATAAGTTTTGCCACGATAAATTTCAGCTCCCGTAGCTCTGATTCCAGAGGTATGAGTCAACAAATTTCCAACGGTAATTTTGTTAGCGTTAGTCATGTCAGGATACCAACGTGAAATTTTGGTGTTTTGAGTAAAACGTTGGCTTGTTTTCAAATTTTCATTAATTAATTGAACGATCATTGCAGCCGTTATGACTTTTTGCAATGAGCATACCGGATAGACTACTTTAGAATTTCCGTTGCCAATTCTTTTACCGTACCAGGCATATCCAAAACTAATTTGCTGAGGGACACCATTTTTTATAATTACCGCACTGCCACGAACATGATTTTGATTCATAGTATTGCGGACAAATTGCCGCATCTCAGCTTGATCTGATTGAGTAGTATTATTGCTCGCAGCTTTAATATAAGTAACAGGGGCTGCTATTGGACCGATTAGTCCGATTGCAGTAGCTAAGGCTAAAAATTTTTTATTCAAATTGTTTTTCCTCCTCTTGCAGTAGCTAAGGCTAAAAATTTTTTATTCAAATTGTTTTTCCTCCTCGAAAGACCTGGCTACATTATAGAACTTAAATAATACGAAAATATTTTATAATGATTAAATTTTAATGATATTTAATGATTGATTTGATCAAATAACGTGCAAAGGGTATGCCGCAGCAACGGATCATGAGCGTATAAATAGCAGCCATGAATGCCGCGCTTAAATAAAACATTTAATGAATTCATTACCATTTGCTTTTCTAATTGTTCAATTTCTACTGGATCTGTTAAATCAGTTCTCTTTTTAAACATTTCAGTATCTGTCATTTTATCAAGGTTAACCTGTAGACGATTTTGTCCTTGAACTTGGCTAATCGGTGGCCCGATTATGATACCGGCGTAGTTAAGATCGAATCCCTGACATGTATAGATCGAGCCAACCTCGTTGATCGTAGCAGGGATCTCTGCCCAAGGTGTTGCTGTGTAGTTGTATTGATCCCAAGGCATTTTAAAACTTCCTTCTTTTATATAGTGTTTGCCACCATCTAAAATGGAGGGATAGCCAGAGGTAGATAAAATACGAGACAATCCAACTTCTGCATTTCGCTTAACTATTTCTTGACGCATTTTTTCTGCATCATCATAAATACGAAAGTCATAATTTCTTCTCGCATCAGTAGGTAATTTAGTTAGCTTGCCAGCTGTAAAATCATTAAACCATTTGATTAGATCATCTGAAGCAGTCATTCTAAATTGATGCCGTAAAAAGTAATCTTGATGAGGATAGCGATGAGAATTTTTTGCTCATTAGTAAGTGCATTAAAAGGAAATAATTTTTTTATAGCTTCATTAATCATCAAGATGCCTCAATTTTTATGAAAATAATTTATAGAAAGAAAAAACTATGGCAGCCCAAAATATTATTCATGATCAAATGTTTTTACAAAGAAAATCTCAGCCGGCCACCAAGGCAGATCTTAACATAGCAATCGATTTGCGTGACACATTAATTGCAAAAAGAAATTTGGCTTTAGGCTTAGCTGCAAATATGATTGGTAAAGATAAGAGAATTATTGTCTTTTATGTTGGACCATTGGCGATGGTAATGATCAATCCCAGAATAATTGATAAAGAAGAAAGGTATATCACAAAAGAGGGATGTTTATCTTTAAGCGGAGAAAGAAGTACGAAAAGGTACAAGAAAATCCGCGTAAGTTTTCAGACCATGAACTTTGAAAATCGAACTCAAGAGTTTGACGGGTTAACCTCAGAAGTAATTCATCATGAAATAGATCACTGCGATGGAATATTGATTCAAAAAAGTTAATAAAATGATTGACTAAGACAGAGAAAGAGGGTAATATATTTAACTGTCGTCAGGAGATGACGACAAAAACAAAATAAAAAAACGCTTGACAAAAAATCAAGCAGCGAGTATTATTAAATTTGTTGTCATGAAGGCAACGAGGTAGTACTTTGAAAACTGAACAA
>NZ_DICZ01000022.1:0-18816 GCF_002417895.1 Lactobacillus sp. UBA5813 | reverse complement strand
CCAACTTTTACGTCTCAGTTCAAACGGCAATAGTTATGATGCTTTTATTTTCTTATTATTTCTAAACTATCTTAGTCCAAGAAATCCTTTAATTGGTTTGAGCGACTTGGGTGACGCAGTTTGCGCAATGCTTTAGCTTCAATCTGACGAATCCGTTCACGAGTAACGCCAAAGACTCTACCTACTTCTTCCAAAGTACGAGTACGACCATCATCTAGACCAAACCGTAAACGCAAAACGTTTTCCTCACGATCAGTCAATGTATCAAGCGTTTCCTCCAATTGTTCCTTCAACATTTCGTAAGAAGCATGTTGTTCAGGACTAGTAGCTTCCTTATCTTCAATAAAGTCACCTAAGTGTGAATCGTCTTCTTCACCAATTGGCGTTTCCAAAGATACAGGTTCTTGAGCAATTTTTAGAACATCACGAACCTTGTTAGTTGGCATATCCATTTCGGCACCAATTTCTTCTGGAGTTGGTTCACGACCCAAGTCTTGCAGCAATTGACGTTGAATTCTAATCAATTTATTGATTGTTTCAACCATGTGAACCGGAATTCTGATAGTTCTAGCTTGGTCGGCAATCGCACGAGTAATGGCCTGTCTGATCCACCAAGTAGCATAAGTTGAGAACTTGAATCCTAAACGGTAGTCAAATTTATCTACGGCCTTCATAAGACCCATGTTACCCTCTTGAATTAAATCTAGGAAGGACATTCCACGACCAACATAACGTTTAGCGATCGAAACAACCAAACGTAAGTTAGCTTCAGCCAATTCTTGCTTAGCTTCTTCATCGCCATTTTTAATTCTTTTGTCCAAAGCAATTTCTTTATCAGCATTAATAAGTGGAACACGACCGATTTCCTTCAAATACATCCGAACAGGGTCATTCATTCGAACGCCGGAAGGAGCTGACATATCCTTTAATTCTTTCTTTTCAATATCTTTTTGCTTCTTTAAAGCTAATTTAGATGGATCACCATTCTTATCAACAATACTGATCCCATTATCTTCGAACTCCTGGACAAGTTGATCAACAGCCTTGCCTTGTAAGTTATAAGGCTTAATTAAACGGTCAGTAAAGTCTTGCTCTGTGATTTCCTTGCTCCTCTTAACATCTTTAACGACTTTTTTAACCATCTTATCTAAAGGTAGTTTGTTTGTTTGTTCTGCCACTAAAAAGCCTCCTCTATTAGCCCTTGATTCTCTTTAATTGCAAAATCTTTTGCGTCAAATTCAAGATTTCTTGATTGTCATTTCGGCGTTCGGCATCCTCAATTTTATTTTTTAACTCATTCAGTTGTGAATTGATATCGCGCTTTTTAAGTGAACTAATGATCTCATCGATTTCACGACCAGAAAAATCTTGGGGCATCTCTCTCATTTCAGCATTTACTATTATACCTTGAAGTTGCTCAGGAATAAAATCTAAGAAACTATTAATTGTGGTTTCTTCATGAGTTTGAATAAATTTTAGCCATAATTCTGCGATTTGCGCATAATCTTGATCAGGAAACAGAAAATGCTGCTCCAAAATATAATCTCGTGCTTGTTCAGAATGCATAAATAGATAAAGCAACCGCGTTTGTGCTGAGTCATATTTTGGTTGTACCGTATCTTGATTATCTTCAAATTCTACAGGATTAGTAGTTTCTTTCCTATTATCTGGTTGATAGCGTCCTTTATTGCGATTCGCGCGAAGCAAACGGCGGCGTTCGCGCATTAAGTTAACCTTCAGTGAATCTTTTGAAACGCCCTGCTGCTTAGCAAGCTTATCAATGTATAAATCCTGCTCAACTGGATTGCTTAACTTAGCAATCTGCTTAACGGCTTCACTTAAGAATGTAATTCGTTCTCGGTCATTTTTTAAGTTATACTTTTTCGCTAAGCGTTTTAAGAAAAAGTCGGTCGGAGACAATGCACCTTTGACTTCTTCCAAATACTTTTCTGCCCCGTATTTTTTGACATATTCGTCAGGATCGAGTTTTTCAGGTAGAACGACAATTCCCAAATTAAAGCCGCCAGCTTGTTGGAACATTTTTGCTGCACGTTCTTCAGCATGAACGCCAGGATCATCACCGTCATAATTAACGATAATATTGCGTGAAGTTCTTTTTAGCATATAAACTTGCTGATCAGTCAAACTTGTCCCCATAGAAGCAATTCCAGAATGAACTCCTGCTTTATATGCTGAAATTACGTCCATATAGCCTTCATATAAGACAAGGTGCCCTTCACGCCGAGCCGCCTTTTTGGCCTCTGAGAAATGAAAAAGTGCCTTTGACTTAGTGAAGATTTTAGTTTCTGGACTGTTCATATATTTGGCTTCAGTTTTGTCCTGAGAAATTCGTCGACCAGAAAAGCCAATAACCTTACCAATTTCATCGCCTAATGGAAACATTAAACGATCACGGAAACGATCAAACAAACGGCCATCTTTGCTTTGGATAAACAAGCCACTTTTTGCCAAATTATCGTCGCTATAGCCTTTGCCTCGCAAATAAGTTAGCAGGACATTCTCAGAATTTGGAGCATAACCAATTTGAAAATGATCCATCAATTCTTCAGAAAGCTCACGCTCACGGGCGTATTTCATCCCCCGCTCACCAGCCTGCGTAGTCAGCAAGACATGATGATAAAAGTTGGTAGCATCCTGATGAATTTTTAGCAACGGACTCATTTGTACCGGTGTTTGACCATAGCTGCTCGGCATTGGAATGTGAGCAAAATTGGCGACTTGTTCTACGCTCTCTGGAAAAGTGAGATTATCCTTATACATCAAGAATTTAAATACGTTTCCGCCCTTATCGCAACCAAAACATTTAAAAAATTGCTTTTCTTCATTAACCGTGAACGAAGGTGTTTTTTCTTGATGAAAAGGGCAAAGACCAATATAGTCTTTGCCTTTCTTTTCAAGTGAAACATATTGGCTGACGACATCAACAATATTTACGTTGTTTCGAACTTCATTAATAAAATCTTCTGGAATTCGACCAGCCATTGAGAATCACCTATTCTTTTATTATTTGATAACTAATTTGCTTAAGTCACCCAAACGATCTGCTAAGACACTAACTTGACTAAGTTGAGCTAAACGATTGTTCTTAACTTTTTCATCTTTAGCCATAATCATATTAGTATCGAAGTAACGATCAATTACTGGCTGCAATTGAACGAAACCTTGGTACAAATCAGCCAAGTTTTGAATTTCTTGCAAGTTTTGAATACCTGCAAATAATTCATTTTCACTAGCATCTTCGAACAAGTTTTCATCAACTTCGGCTTGTTTGTTATTGAACTTAGCCTTCTTCAAAATATTGTCAATTCTAGTCAAGCTTTCAACAACTGGCTTAAATTCGGCATCATCGTGGTGTAAGCCAAGTACCTTGGCAGCTGATAAGATTTCGCTTGGATCTTGTTGACTTGAAGCAAGAACAGCATCGATAACATCATACTTAAAGTTGTTCTTTTGCAAGTATTGCTTAATTCTGTCACGAATGAAGAGTGCAATTTGTTCGTCTTCTTCATTGGTCTTTGGCAATTTAGCTGGTGTCTTACCATCTACCAATTCTACAATTTCAGGCAAAACTTGGTTAAATGGCAATGACCATTTTTGATTCAATAAAATTCTTACAATTCCGTAAGCATTACGACGAAGTGCATATGGGTCGTTTGAAGAACTTGGAATCATACCTGCGCCAAAGAAAGTAAGAATGTTATCAATCTTATCAGCAATAGACAATAATGAACCAACAGTAGTTTCTGGAAGTTCGCCTTCAGCAGTAGTTGGCATGTAGTGTTCCTTAATAGCAACAGCTACTTCTTCATTTTCGCCTGCTAAACGAGCGTAGTGCATTCCCATTACACCTTGAAGTTCAGCAAATTCACCAACCATTTGGGTAACAAGGTCAAATTTGTAAAGTTCTGAAGCTCTATCAAAGTCCTTAACTACGTTTTCATCTAAATTCCAACGCTTGGCAAGATAATCACCGATTAAACGAACACGCTTCATCTTTTCAGCCATTGAACCAATCTTGTCGTGGAAGGAAACATTCTTCATCTTATCAACGAAATGACTTAATGGATACTTGCGGTCTTCGTCATAGAAGAATTGAGCGTCATCCAAACGTGCAACCAAAACCTTTTCATTACCTGAAATAACATTATCCAAGAAATCCTTATTACCATTTCTGACAGCAATAAAGTGATTGATCAGCTTGCCGTTCTGATCATAGACTTCAAAATAACGTTGATTATCCTTCATTGAAGTAATTAAAACTTCATCTGGAATATTCAAATATTTTTCATCAAAGCTACCAGCAAAAACAGTTGGATATTCTACCAAGTTGGTAACTTCTTCAAGCAAGTTCTTATCTTCTTTAATCTTCCAGTTGTTTTTCTTAACCAAATCATTCATTTGGTTGACAATCATGTCTTTACGTTCTTTAGCATCGACAATCACAAATTGGTCTTTCAATGCTTCAACATAATCATCAGCATTGGCCAAAACAACTGAGTCACCTAAGAAACGATGACCCTCGGTTTTACGGCCTGCGGTAATATCCAAAATCTTAACTGGAATGACATCACTGTCATAAAGAGAAACGAGCCAGTGGATTGGACGAACAAATTCAAAGTCATTTGAATCCCAGCGCATCTTGGTTGGAAAGGTCATGTCCTTGATGATATCGCTCATGCCAAGCAAGATATCGCTTGCTTTTTTACCCTCTTTTTGAACATGAACATAAGCATATTCAGTTCCTTTAAGTTCTTCAAAGTAAATATCATCAGTAGTTATGCCTTGACCGCGAGCAAAACCTTGAGCAGCCTTGGTCCAGTTGCCGTCTGCATCTTGTGCAATCTTCTTTGCAGGGCCTTTTTTAACTTCATCGATATCGTCTTGCTTTTCGGCCAAGTCTTCAACCAAAATTGTTAAACGACGAGGAGTTGAATAAGTCTTGATATCTTTGAATTTTAAGCCATTTTCTTTTAAAAATTTCTTGGTTCTGTCAGCCAATTGCTTCACACTGCGAGAAACAACGTGAGCTGGCATTTCTTCAGTACCGATTTCAAATAAATAATCTTTAGCCATTTTCAACGCCTGCCTTCTTGTCTTGTGCATTCTTGAGAAGTGGGAAGCCACGCTTTTCACGTTCTTCAACAAACTTAACTGCTACTTCGTGAGCTAAGTTTCTGATTCTGGATAAGTAACCAGCACGTTCAGTTACTGAAACGGCACCACGTGCATCCAACAAATTGAAGGTGTGTGAACATTTCAAAATGTAATCATATGCAGGGTGAACCAAGTTTTGATCAAGAAGACGTTTAGCAGTTGCCTCGTAAATATCAAAGAATTTAAGCAATTGTTCTTGGTTTGATTCTTCAAAAGCATATTTTGAGTGTTCATATTCAGGTTGCTTAAAGATATCACGATAAAGCACGCCATTGCCCCATTCAAGATCAAATACTGAATTTACATCTTGAATGTATGAAGCCAATCTTTCAACACCGTATGTAATTTCACTCATAGTTGGTTTGACATCAAGTTCACCGACAACTTGGAAATAAGTAAACTGACTAACTTCCATGCCGTCAAGCCAAACTTCCCAACCAACACCGGCACAACCCATTGATGGGTTAGCCCAGTTGTCTTCAACGAAACGAATATCGTGTTCCAGTGGATCAATTCCTAAAACTTTCAAAGAGTCCAAATAGTATTGTTGAATATCCTTTGGAGCTGGTTTAATAACTACCTGGAACTGGTGGTGTTGGAATAAACGGTTTGGGTTTTTACCATAACGACCATCTGCAGGTCTTCTTGAAGGTTCTACATAACATGCTGCCCATGGTTCTGGACCAACAGCACGAAGAAAAGTGTAAGGACTCATCGTACCTGCACCTTTTTCAACGTCATATGAAGGCATAATCATACAACCTTTTGAAGACCAGAATTGTTCCAGCTTAAAGATCATATTTTGAATATTTAATTTCTTATCTGCCATTTTTTTATTTCCTTCCTGTGCTAGGCCATAAAAAAAGCCTATGCAAAATTTTGCATAGGGACGAATATTATCGCGGTTCCACCCTAATTCAGAAAGTATTCTTCCTGCTCTTAATTAACTTGACTAGAGGCGCCTTTTCCTAGATGTCCTTCCACCAAACGACATTCGCTAAAACTAGTACTTTTCTAAATTCCTCATCTTCATCAAATACATAGTTGATTTTACCACATGAAAGCAAGTAAAACTAGTTATTTGAAGGGTTAAACAGTTTTAATTCATCAAGAAATTTCTTAGTTTTTAAATTCAAGTCAATTGTCCCTCTATAAATTCGATCAATTGCTTTTCTAGTAGCCTTTTTTGTATCGGAAGATAGTTTGATTGAGCCTAGCCTTTCAAATGGCAATAAACCTATCGTCCGCAAAACGGCTGTCTCTTTAGGCTTTAGATGCAATCTGCTATTTTCAGTTGCAAAATGATCGCTGCAAATCACGCCGCCCAATTTGATCGAATAATCAAAAATACCTTTTTCCTTGCCACAAATTAGACAATGCCTTAATTCTGGTTCCACTCCATATGCTTTCAGCATCTGCATCTGCACAATTTGCGTTATCATCTCTGGATCAGTATTTTCATTTATTCGTTCAAGGGCAAACTTCGCAAGCTCATAGTATTTGCCTAAAGGCTGATATTCTACAAAGGCATGATCAATTAAATCCAAAATAAAAGAAGCATAAGCATTTTTGGTTAAATCATTATACAAACCATCATACTGCTTTACTTCTTTATAGGTACGCAGATAGCTTAAACCACGACCATTGGTATAAATGACATAACGACCATATGAAAAGTTCAATGTCGCCGCATTCAACTGCGATTTTGGCCGTAAGGCTCCGCGTACAACTAAGGTAATTATGCCATCTTCTTTAGTTATGATTTTCGCCAGCAAATCTGCTTCTTTATATTTTTGCCTTTTAAAAATGATCCCTTGAACTTCTTTAAGTTCACGCGTCATTAATTTAATTCCTTTTTATCATATCCAATTAGTTTCAAGAAACTTGGATCTGAACGCCAATTATGTTGGACTTTTACCCAAAGGCGAAGGTTTACTTTTTCACCAAGCAAGTTTTCAATTGCTCTACGCGAATTAATACCAATTTGTTTCAGCATCTTTCCGCCTTTGCCAATGATAATGCCTTTTTGACCATCACGTTCGACATAAATCGTTGCTTCGATTTGCAATTTTCCTTTAATGCGCTGATTCATTCGGTCCACTGCCACAGCGGTAGCATGAGGGACTTCTTGAGCAGTTAGTTGTAAAATTTGCTCACGAATTAACTCTGCGACAACAAAATATTCAGGTCGATCAGTAATTTGGTCCGAGCCATAATATTGCGGACCTTCAGGAAGGTATTTATTTAAGGCAGTTAATAAGTCTGGAATGCCAATACCTTCAGTTGCAGAAACCGGTAGAAATTCTGCAAAATCGCCTAATTTGCGATAAGAATCAATAATTGGCAAAAGCTTATCAGGATGAATTTCATCAACTTTGTTAATAATCAGAAAAACAGGTACTTTTACTTTTTGGAGCAAGTCAGCAACAAACTTGTCATCTTTTCCTGCTTCATCTGGTTCAACCATAAACATTACTAAGTCAACGTCATTCAAACTTGAATAGCTGGCTTTGTCCATATATTCGTCTAGTTTAGAATGCGGCTTAAATATTCCTGGTGTATCAACAAAGACAACCTGCATGTCATCACTTGTATAAATTCCGGAAATTCGATTGCGCGTAGTTTGTGGTTTATTTGACGTAATCGCAACCTTTTCACCGACCAACCGATTCATTAAAGTTGATTTGCCCACATTAGGACGACCAACAATTGCAATAAAACCAGATTTAAACTTTGTTTCTTTTTTCATTACTTTCCTCTGCCAACATCTAACTGGTCAGGATATAAAGGCAAACCATATTCTTCTAAAACTTTGCCTTGAATACCAAACATTTCTTTTGCCTCTTCAGGTTTAATGTGGTCATAACCATTTAGATGCAAAAAGCCGTGGACAACAGTATAACCAAATTCCCGGTCAAAGCCTGTACCATACTCAACACTATGGCGCTTAATGACACTAGGACACATAAAGAGATCACCGATATCTTCTTGAAAATCTGGATCATCAGCAAAAGCGGCCATATCCAGATCATCTTCGCCATCTTCGATAGCAAAAGAAATCACATCAGTTGGACGATCCTTATCGCGATATTTCAGATTGATTTCGTGACTGCGATCCTCATTGACAAAGTTAATACTCATCTCTAAGTTGTTTTTTTTGCCAATTTTAGTTTTAGCAAGCAGCAATAATTTTTCTATCCAGTCTTTCCAATCTCTCGTATCATCGTTTAAAAAACCGACTTCATCATTATAGGTAATCTCAATTGGATCCATTTTAGCGTTTTGCGTCCTTTTTTTCGTAAGCATTAATAATTTTGGCAACAACTGGGTGACGAACAACATCATTTGTGGAGAAATTAATAAATTTGATTTGATCAATTCCCTTCAAAATATGCTGAGCATCAATTAATCCACTATGTTGGCGACCAGGCAAATCAACCTGAGTCATGTCACCATTGACGATCATTCTTGAATTAAAGCCAAGCCGAGTTAAAAACATCTTCATTTGGGAATCGGTTGTATTTTGGGCTTCGTCCAAAATTACGAAGGCATCATCCAAGGTCCGGCCACGCATATACGCAAGCGGTGCGACTTCGATTGTTCCTCTCTCCATCAACCGATCGGTAGTATTAGTACCCAAAATCGCATAAAGGGAATCATATATTGGTCTTAAATATGGATCTACTTTTTCTTTTAAATCTCCTGGCAAAAATCCGAGTGATTCACCTGCTTCAACAGCAGGTCTGGTTAAAACAATTCGCGATACTTCACCCTTTTTAAAAGCAGCGATTGCACAAACAACGGCTAAGAAGGTTTTACCTGTTCCGGCCGGTCCGATTCCGAAAACGACATCACTTTTTTGAATGGCTTCAACGTAACGCTTTTGCCCCATATTTTTAACTCTAATCGGGCGACCTTTAGCATCCCGAATTAAAATCTTTTTATACAGATCAGCAAAGTATTCCGTTGTACCTTTGTCTGCCATTTTCATTGTACTAACAACGTCGGGCGCACCAATGTTAACACCGGTATTCACAACATTGTCTAATGCTTTTAAAACAGCTAGGACTTTTTTGATGCCATCTTCATTGCTACCGTCAATGACAATTTCATTACCGGTATCTGTGACGGATACATCATAGCCTTCAGATAGCAACTTCAAATTGCCATCGTTAATGCCAACTAAATTTTGAATATTTTCTGGTTTTTCAGGAATAAAACTTGTTTGAGCCAAAAGACCCGCTCCCTCTTTATTAATTAAGATGATCGCGAACTAAAGCTGAAGTTTGTTTACCGTCAGCGCGTCCCTTAACTTTAGGCATAACAGCTTTCATAACCTTGCCAAAGTCAGATTTGCCTTTAGCACCAACTTCTTCAATTGTTTCTTTAACGATTTTATCTAATTCATCCTTGGATAATTGCTTTGGCATGTAACCTTCAACCACAGCAAGTTCCTTCTTGGTTTCCTCGACTAAATCGTCTCTCTTAGCCTTTGCAAATTCAGCAATAGATTCTTCTCTTTGTTTCTTTTCGCGGTTAAGTACTGTTAATTCTTCGTCAGCGTTTAATTCGTGACCTAATTTAATCTTTTCATTCATTAATGCAGATTTGATCATCCGCACTGTGTTTAACTTTACTTTATCTTTATCCCTCATAGCTTGTTTCATATCAGCCATGATTTTGTCAGATAAACTCAATGTAGTTCCCTCTTTCTCAAATAAACCTACACCAAAATTATAACAAACTTGCCTATTTTTTTCTGCATAAAATACGGATAGAAAAAAAGATCTGGCAAAACCAGATCTTTTTCTTATTTATTAATAATGTCTACGCTTACGTGCAGCTTCAGACTTAAGCTTTCTACGTACACTTGGTTTTTCATAGAATTCACGCTTGCGGTATTCTTGTAAGGTACCACTTCTTGAGACGGAACGCTTGAAACGACGAAGAGCATCATCAATAGACTCGTTTTCATGAACGATTGTCTTAGCCATGTGTGATCCCTCCTTCCATTTCTTGGCGTTGCGCCATACGTTTAATTAAATTATAGCAAACGATATTTTTCGGTCAATAGTATCCGTTAAATTTTTTTGATATTTTGTAATTTATTTAAAAAGCCATCTTAAAACGGGTTAAGCGATTTCATTTCATGGCGATGTTCGGTATAATTTAGTCAGAAAGAGGTGCAAAGAATGCCAGAAAAGGATAAGAAAATAGAAGTAAATATTATTATTATTTCCGATGCGGCTGGCGATACTGCTTTTAACAACGCAACAGCTGCTGCTGCACAATTCCCAGATGCAAAAATTAATTACCGGCGTTACCCATTTATTACTGATAAGAAAAAACTTGAAGATACTTTTAAAGAAATTGAAAAATATCCAAACTTAGTTCTTATTTATAGTCTAGTTAAAGATGACATGCAATTGACAGTAATTCGCTTTGCTCGCGAACATAAAATTCAAAGCGTAGATATTTTGTCTCCAGTCGTTGAAGCCTTGGCCCAAACCACTGGTATGCGTCCAGTTGAGCAAACCGGTGCTCAGCACAAACTGAATGCTAAATACTTTGATCGTATTTCCGCAATGGAATTTGCTGTTATGTACGACGATGGTAAAGATCCTAAGGGCTTCCTAGAAGCTGATGTAGTTTTGCTTGGTGTTTCAAGAACTTCCAAGACACCATTATCACTGTACTTAGCTTACAACAAGAACTTAAAGGTTGCTAACTTGCCTCTTGTACCTGAAACGCATATTCCTAAAGAAATCTACGAAATTAATCCAAAGAAGATCATCGGATTAACAAATGATCCTTCCGTTTTGAATGAAATTCGCCGTCAAAGAATGATTTCTTATGGTTTGAACCCAGATACTTCATATTCCAACATGGATTCAATCAACAAAGAGCTTGAATCAGCGCAAAAGCTGTACAAGAAGTTGGGTTGCTACGTGATTAATGTTGCTCACCGTTCAATTGAAGAAACAGCTGCTTTAATTATGGATCACCTTGGTATTGAAGATTAAAGTTAAATAATTGCTTCTAAAAGGACATTTCATGTCCTTTTTTTCTTACATTTAATTTGTTAGTAACGGCTTTATTATATTTTTTCGCTAAAATAGATTTAAATTAAATAAGGGAGATAAGAATTTTGGTTCAAATATTTTGAACCATTCGTTTTTAATGAGATTAAAAAAGTACTATTTATTTCTGTAGCTACGGCAGCTTTTTCTGCCGTTTCTTTTAGTGCACCTGCTGCACAAGTCAAAGCTGAAACCACAAGCAACGCAAATACCACTAATAACAGTAAATATACCTGGGGCTATCCTTTTGCCAGCCTCGCTAAAAATGGCGTTAAATCAATGTATAATTCGCAACTTTTTGGCATTACCGACTATGCTCGCTGCCTCAATCCATTAAGCTACTTCCATGACGGTTGGGACCTTGGTTTGACCAGAACCACTCACAAATACATTAACAAGCATGGCTACCCTTGCAATAACTGGTACCGCAATGTAGGTACCTGGATGAATCCGGTAGCTATGCTCGAAAAGAATTTAAATAAATAAACAAGTTGCCCGAGCGCGGCTTTTTTCATGCTATAATCAAACTATTTGAAAGAAGGATTAAGATAAACGACGAAAAAGAAAAAATGCATTAAAACAAAAATTGCAAGCATTAGCAGCAGAAAGTCCTCAAAAAGAGGTCTCTTATCAAGACCTTTTCTCTCCTGCTTTTATGCAAAAGTATACTGACTTTGCCAGTTTTAGCTTTTTCATGCAAGGCCTAAAGATAAAGGATTTCAATCAAATTGCTGATCTAAAAAAAGATCATCTGAATGACTTTGTTAAAAACAACTCTCACTTCACTAGTTGGGATGAAATGCAGCAAGCCGCCGTTAATGAATACATGACTAATCTTTTTTAACAAAAAAGGAAGCGAATTATCTCGCTTCCTTTTAATTTTGTTTAAACTATTTCCTGTTCCTTGAATCTGCCGTATACCTTTTCTACTTCACTGACACTTACGAAAGCATACGGATCAGCATGTTCAATAATTTGACGAATATCATACATGTCATAACGGTCAATAATCGTAATCAGCACTGTCTTTTCAGTATGGCTGTACGCACCTTCAGCATCGTGGATAATAGTAATACCACGGTGCATTTTATTTTGAATACCGTCAATAATACTTTGCGGATGCTCCGTGATGATCATCACCTGCATCTTCTTATGCTGCGTGTAAATCGCATCGATTACTCGTCCATTGATAAAGATAGTCAAAGCAGAATACAAAGCTCTGGTCCAGCCGAATACAAAACCAGCTGCCGCAATGATTACTAAATTTACGAGAATATTAAACTTACCATAGCTAGTTCCCGTCTTCATTCGGAAAACTATTCCGATAATATCCAAACCACCGGTAGAAATACCGTTCTTCAGCGCAAAGCCTGTACCAATCCCGTTAATCGTACCCCCGAAAATCGCACAAAGAAGTGGATCCCAGTGAACTTCCAAAGGTTGAATTACTCTCATCATGATTGAGCCTAAAACAACAGCAATAATCGTAAAGAAAGTAAATTTATGTCCGATCTTAGTCCAACCTAAAATGAACAATGGTACATTCAAAACAAAATACATCAAAGACGTCGAAATCGTGAACGGGAAAAAGCGTTCACTCACTGAGTTAATCAGCTGAGCAAAACCGGTAATTCCGGATGAGTACATATGCCCCGGCGTCCAGAAAAAATTCAGGGCAATCGCAACAGCTATTGAATAAAACAAGGCTGCTGACAATTTAGAGAAGAAATTATATCTTCGATTAAATCTATCAAGTTGATCCATCTATTTATTAGTCCTTAGATTTCATAAAAAACAATACATAGATAAGCTTAACAAAAATACTTGATTGAACCAACTCTAATGTTTATTTTTGAACCGTGCTTGATAAGCTGCCCTTCCTGCGGATTCTTCCAGAGCATATCGTTCTGGATTCTTCTTATAAAAATCTTGGTGATATTCCTCTGCTGGATAAAAGGCAGATGCTTTCACGATCTGCGTCACAATTGGTTTGTCGAAAATACCACTTTCGGCTAACTCTTTTTTGGATTCTTCAGCAATTTCCTTTTGTTCTTCAGAATTATAGTAAATTACTGGACGATACTGATCACCGCGGTCTTGAAACTGGCCCATTGCATCAGTTGGATCCGCAACTTGCCAATAAAGGTCAACCAATTTTCGATAAGGAAATTTCTCTGGATCGAAAGTGATTTTGACAGCTTCAGTATGACCTGTTTTACCGGTACAAACTTCTTCATAAGTTGGATTAGTCACATGACCGCCAGTGTAGCCACTGACTACTTTTTCAATCCCGGACAAAGTATCAAATGGCTCTACCATGCACCAGAAGCATCCCCCTGAAAAGATTGCTGTATCTAATTTTTTATCTGCCATATAGATGTTCCTTTCCTACTTGATAACTTGTGCACCATGCAGATCAGGCTTCAGGTGAACTAATCGACCATCTAAGCCTGAAAGCTGCAAATGTTTGATAAATGCGCTGCTTCTTTCTGCTTTAATTACTGTCATAACCGTCGGACCAGCCCCGCTTAAATATGTTGCGAGAGCCTTTTCCTTCTGAGCAATTTGTCTGATTTTCTTCAGTTCAGGCACCAAGTTTTCTCGATAAGGCTCATGAAACATATCTGCCTGCATCAACTCACCAACTTGCTCATATTTCTTCATAGCTAAGCTGGCCACCAAAGTATTGGCAATCGCGCTGGCATGCGTAGCAGTTGCATAATCTAATTTTGTTGGCAAAACGCTTCTTGCCTTCTTCGTAGTCAAATTATATTCAGGAATATAGGCCACAAAATCATATGGCAAAAGTGGCAATTCGACCACGTCAAAATGCTGATTGATAAAGCTGCCAGCAATAAGCCCGCCCAAAATTGTCGGTGCTACATTGTCTGGGTGACCTTCGATTTGGCTGGCCAACTCTACTTTCTCTTCATTCGTCATCCCTAATCCTGCCATTTGATCAGCTAGTTCGATTCCAGCTACAATAGCGCTCGAGCTGCTGCCTAAGCCATGTGCAATCGGAATATCGCTGCTAACCTTTAAACGCAGCGGCTCTAAATCTAGACATGCCTTTAAGGCGGACTGAACGATTAAATTATGCTCATCATGAGGTAAATTTCCAAGATGATGGTCGATTTGCCAGTTCTTGCTTTTACCTAAAATTTCAACTTTTAAATATAATGAGACGGCCATTCCAATTGAATCAAAGCCCGGTCCCAAATTCGCCGTGGAAGCTGGTACTTGAATATGCATAAGCCTTTTGCCTCTATTTTAAAATCTTGTAGGCAGCTTGAACTGAAATATTATTCTTCTTCATCGCTGTCGTAAAATCATTCAATTGCTGGTGACTAATTTTATCAGTGACCAAAACAATATAAGTTGACTTGCCTTCTTCTACCTTATTCAATTCTCTAAAGCCAATCTGATGTTCAACCAGTAGTTTTGAAACAGTTAAAATCGCATCATCCTTAGCATCAATCTTTAGAGATAAATAGAAAGAATCAAAAACTTCTTTTGGCTTAGCTGGATCTAAGTGATCTTGATAGCGATTGAATGACTCAGCTTCGGAAGTCATACTCATATCATTGACTTCAGCCATCAAATCACTGACAACGCTATTGGCAGTTGGCAAGCTTCCTGCCCCTGGTCCAAAGAAGAAACTATTGCCTACTGCCATACTTCTAACACCAACGGCATTATATTCATTTTTAACATGAGCCAATTGACCGCTTTGTTTAACCAAAGTCGGACCAACTTCAACGAAAATATGATTGTTTACTTTACGGCTGATGCCTAAAAGCTTCAAACTATAGCCTAATTTAGCAATTTGACGGACATCAAATGATTTAACTTCTTCAATGCCATGATATTCAAAATCATCGAAGGTCAAATTAGCTCCAAAAGCAAAACGAGTTAAAATTATCATCTTATAAGCAGCATCCTTGCCCGTAATATCATTAGTGGGATCCGCTTCCGCAAAGCCTAATTCTTGAGCCTTCTTCAAAGCATCTTGGAAGTTTGCATGATGATCAACCATTTGCGTCAAAATATAGTTTGTAGTGCCATTCACTATTCCTGCAATTTCAATTATTTCATCACCGGCAAAACTTTGGCTAAGCGCATTGAGGATAGGAATTCCGCCCGCCACGCTGGCTTCGTACATGAAATCAACATTATTGCGATTAGCAATTTCAACTAGACGTGGACCGTGACTAGCAATCAAATCCTTATTGGCAGTGACTACACTCTTCCCATGCTCCAAAAGAGAAGCAATAAACTCCTCGGCAGGATGCAATCCGCCAATTGCCTCAATAACGATTTCAATGTCTTTATCATTTAAAATTTCATCAAAATCCGTTACCAGTTTAACTTGATTTGCTTCTTTTTCATGCTTTTTAGGATCGCGTACCAGAGCCTTGACAACTTCAATTTGTCTTTTGGCAATGTTCGAAATTTTATCTTGATTTCTGGCTAAAATTTTGAGTACACCAGAACCAACTGTTCCTAATCCTAATAATCCTACTTTTACTTTTTTCATATAATTATCCCAGTAATTAAAATTATTTATTTAATATTTTATTTTTTAAAGATTGTATCATAGTTATAAAAACGATACAATGTTAGCAATTAAAGCATTTTAGTCTTCAATTTGTGAGGTAACAAAGTGAAATACAGAAGTACACGAGGTAATATTAATAAATCATTAAGTTCAGCAGCTGCCGTCATTCAAGGCTTGGCTCCAGATTCTGGATTGTACGTACCAATTGCATTTCCGCGTCCAGATTGGAAAATCGGAGATTTAACCGGGTTAAAGTACCAAGATATTGCGCTTAAAGTCTTGGAATTGTTTTTTGATGATTTTTCGTCAGAACAGTTGAAAAACATTGTCGACAATGCTTACGGTCAACAATGGGACAAGGCGGAAATTGCACCAATCGCAAAACATGATCACAACTACTATTTAGAACTTTTTCACGGTCCTACCCTAGCTTTCAAAGATATCGCTTTGCAAGTCTTGCCATTATTAATGACAAAGGCAGTCAAGATTGAAAAAATTGACCGCGACATCATTATTTTAACTGCTACTTCCGGAGATACCGGTACCGCATCTATGGATGGCTTCAGTGATAAAAATGGCACTCAAGTGATCGTCTTTTATCCTTATGGCGGCATTAGTCCCGTGCAATTAAAACAAATGCTAAGTCAGCGCGGCAAAAATTTACGCGTTTTTGCAATTAAAGGCAATTTTGACGATGCTCAAACCGAAGTCAAACGCATTTTCAACGATCAAGTTTTCAATCAACGCCTTCAGGACAATGGTTTTCAATTCTCATCCGCCAATTCGATGAATATCGGCCGACTAATTCCACAAATTGTCTACTATTTATACAGCTACAGTCAATTAGTAGCAAATAAGGAAATAAAGCTTGGAGAAAAGATCAACTATACCGTACCAACCGGTAATTTTGGTGACATCCTCGCAGCTTATTATGCCGAAAAATTAGGTTTGCCAGTCAATAAACTAATTTGTGCTTCAAATGAGAATAATGTTCTAACTGACTTCTTCCATACAGGGAAATACAACCGCGATCGAGCATTTCATTTAACTAATGCACCAGCAATGGATATTTTAGTTTCCAGCAATCTAGAGCGTCTTCTTTTTGATCTTGATGATGAAAATGCCAGTGAAATTGCACAATGGATGAAAGAACTTAACCAGGATGGACATTATCAAGTTAATGAAAAGGTTTTTGCTAAAATGTCCCAACTTTTTGCCTCTGGTTTTGCTACGCAAAAAGAAGTAAAAGACGAAATCAAACGGATCTATGAACATGATTATTACGTTATTGATCCGCATACGGCGGTAGCTTCTTATGTCACCAACTGCTATCAAAAAGATACCGGTGACAAAACCAAAACAATCATCGTTTCAACAGCCAGCCCTTACAAATTCCCAGAAACCGTTCTTTCGGCTTTAACAGGAGAAAAAGTTGAAGATCAGGGACTTAAAGCCGTTACTGATTTGCATGCTTTTTTAGGTGGAGAGATGCCTAGCAGCGTCAAGCTTTTATTTAATGAAAAAGCCCATGCAGAAAAAGTTATCGCAATCGATGAAATGAAAGATATTATTAGTCAAAATTTGAATCTTAAGTAAGGCAACTCATATGAAGGTCATAAAATTTGGTGGAAGTTCACTCGCCGATGGTTCCGCCGTCGAACAAGCAATCAAAATTATTAAGGCTGATTCAGCGCGGCAAGTCATCGTTGTCTCTGCCCCTGGCAAGCGCATTGAAAATGATATAAAAATTACTGATTTGCTGATCAAGTATGCTCATTTGGTAATTAATCGCCAAAATTATCAGCCAATCTCACAAAAGATTTTTAACAGATACCGGGAAATAGGCAATTATTTTAACCTAACAGATAATGAAATTCAGATTATCAAAAATACTTTAGAAGGATTAGCTACTAGCGAATATCCAAATAATGATTATCTCCTTGCTGCTTTTAAGGCCCATGGCGAATTGCTTAATGCACATTTAATTAGTATTATTCTGAACCATCAAGGAATTTCCGCAGTCTGCTTGACGCCAAAAAATCTTGGTTTGATCGTTACTGGTAAGCCTAATAATGCTTTTGTCAATCCTGAAACCTATTTGAATTTGCGCAATTTTGCTTTGCCTAAAAACAAACGAATCGTTTTCCCAGGCTTTTTCGGGATCACTCCTTCTGGCAACATTGCTACCTTTTCTCGTGGCGGTTCTGATATTACGGGGGCTATTTTGGCACGCGGTTTGCATGCAGAATTATATGAAAACTTCACAGACGTTGACGCGATTTTTTCAGCAAATCCGGCAATTATTAAGCATCCCCGTCCTATTAAAAGAATGACTTACCGCGAGATGCGGGAACTTTCCTACGCTGGCTTCTCCGTTTTTCACGATGAAGCATTAATTCCAGCGATTCAGGGTCAAATTCCAGTAAATGTAAAAAACACTAGACGCCCTGATGAGGACGGCACTTGGATCGTACCTGAGCATGGTTTTAAACCTCAAACAACAATAACCGGTATTGCTGGCGGCAAAAACTTTTCAGCTTTGTACCTGCACAAATATCTTCTAAATCAGCAAAGCGGTTTCACTTTTCATATTTTGGAAATCTTGCGTAAATATCACGTACCTTATGAACATATGCCATCAGGAATCGACGATATTACAATTATCTTTAAAAAAGAGCATTTGAATGCTAAATTGATTGATCAAATTTGCACTGATATCCAGGCAGCAGTTAGTCCTGACCAAATGAAGTGGATTGATGATTATGCCATTACGATGGTTGTGGGTGAAGGCATGAAAGATAAGCTTAGTCTCTGTGCCAGCATTTTAGCGCCACTGGGTGAAGAAAACATCTCAATTCAGATGATTAATCAAGGTGCTTCCCAAATTTCCATTATGATTGGTACTAAACGACAGGAAGCCGAAAAAGTTATTAAAACTATTTATCAAAAATTTATCGCTTAAACAATAAAACTTCAGGCACAAACCCAATGTCATTAAGTTAA
>NZ_DICZ01000011.1:0-14936 GCF_002417895.1 Lactobacillus sp. UBA5813 | reverse complement strand
AACAGGAAAAATTATAGAGCCAAAGAAATCATGGCTCAGTGTCATGGTTTCTTTTTTTATAAATAAAAATTATGATTAGAAATCAAAAACAATTATTTCTCAAGTGCTACAAAATGGGCTTTAATATAAAGTGAAAATAATTTTTAGCAAAGGTGGGTTATAAAATGTAAATTAAAGATGAAGCTCAAGCAGCACATGCTAATTTGCTTGCAAAAACAGATCCAGAAGCTCTCGAAAGAATTAATCACTTTGCCTTTGATGAAGTACAAAACGATGTAGATTTGCCAGACAGAACCAAAATGTTGAGTACGTTGGCTTAGTTGTTAGGCTGTCAAGGATTAGATGAATACAAAATTATGCTGCCAGTTGCCTTAGACAACAGTGTTAGTCCAGTTGAGGCAAAAGAAGTTTTGTATCAAGCTCCTGACTATTTGGGTTTAAGCAGAGTTTTGCCATTCTTCAAGGCAACCAATGATATATTGACTGCACGAGGCGTAAAATTGCCATTAGCAGGGCAAGCAACGACTACAATGAAGAGAATTGTCTTGAAAAAGGTGAAGAGACGCAGATTCGCTTATTTGGGCCTCAAATGAAGGGCTTTTCTAAGATTGATACCATTCATAAATGGTTGGTTGATAATTGTTTCGGCGATTACTACACCAGAAAGGGCTTAAACGATAATGATCGTGAAATGATCACATTTTGCTATTTAGCTGCTCAAGGTGGAGTAGAGCCACAACTTTTAGCTCACTCTAAGGCAAATATTGGGTTGTGAAATGACAAAGAATTCTTAACCAAGGTTGTTTTGCAAAATGAACCATTTATTGGTTATCCAAGAAGCTTAAATGCAATTAGAATTATTAATGAAGCGGATAAAGCGATCAATGGTTAAATTTTAGGCAAATAAAAAATCGGCTAAGTTCAATTACTTAGTCGATTTTTTTCGTAATCATTAAGAAAATATTTTAAACTAGCATTTTTATTAGCTTAATTCTTTAATAATGTTCTCCAAAGTTTCCTTGGCTTCATCTTGGATAGGAGTTGTTGGGTGTTCCTTATCGTAGTTGTTGAGCCAATCAAGACGATCTTGCATTCTTCTTGCTAAAGTCTTTTGGTATTCAGGATCGTCTAAGTGAACTTCGTAGCCAGCAATTGGCAAGTATGAAACGCCTTTGAAGTTGCCGAATGGCTTAAGGTCGCTATCAGTGATTGAGCCGTTAGCTAAGTCTTCAATAATCTTCTTAGTAACTTCTTTTGGTACGTCCTTGCCCATGAATGCATCAGTGTTCAAGATGTAGCAGCTTGCGCCACGTTTAGTGAACAATTCCTTGAAGTCTGTGTAGTCGCCAGATACTGGATAAGCACGGAATGGGTCTGCGAATGGTTCGATAACCAAAGTGTTCATATCGAAGCCCTTAGGCAAGTTTTCTGCTGCAGTTCTCTTAGTAGCTAAAGTACAACCCATAGTTGTTGCTAAAACTGGGTCGTCAATCTTCAAAAGTGGTGGTAATGAACCGTCTTTCATAATCCAGAACAAAGCAGTGATTGGAGCTTTTTCGAAGTCAACACGGTGAGGACTAGTGTAACGAGTCTTGATAACACGACCGTTGTTGTTCCGCAAGTCTTCGGTTACGATTACTTTCTTGCCGTTTTCATCTTGAGTTACGTCACAGTTCATAATTGTGGTGTAGTACTTGGTTTCGTGGTGACCTGCTGGGTAGTCGTGAGTCTTATCGAAGTATGAAGGCTCAAGAGCTACAGATGAACCATCTTCACGTGAAATAATGAAGGCATCGTCGTGCAAAACAGTAATGTCATACTTGCCATCGTACATTTCGTGGGTCAAAGTTGATTTACCTGAACCAGACAAGCCATAGAATGCGAATACTTTATCGTCTTTATCAGTGAAGTGGAATGACTTTTCACCACCGTGGCAAGCAGTGTAGCCGTGACGGTGAGCAATAGCCCAAGCTAAAGTCAAAGTACCTTTCTTCAATTCACCGAAGTAGCGAAGGTTGAAGACAGCAGCACAGTTATGTGGAGCGTCAAAGACGCCTAAGCCCTTTGGGTAGTCTGGATCAGTTACATTTGGATCGAAGTAGAAGTAGATGTCCGGTTCGTTGTAAGCCTTTGACTTCTTGTACATTTCAGCAACTTCATCATCGAAGAAGTGGAAGTTCAAAATGTATGAAAGCAGGTTGAAGGCTTGATCTTCAGGCATCATAACGTGAGCCTTAACAGCAAATGTTGGGTCAAGACCTACCAAAACAGTAGCTTTTAAATACTTTTGCTCATGACCGGCATAAATATCTTCACGCAAGTTGCCAGCTAATGCTTCTGCATCTTCCTTAGGATCGTCAGTGAAGTGACGAGCACTGGCAGTTCTGCCCAAAATCTTGCCGTGGTTGTAAACTAATTGGGTTGCACCTTGTGGCAAGCCTAATTCTTTAGTATGTAAAATTGGCAAGTCAGTTACAATAACACCTGATTGTTTTTTAGCTAAATTGTAAGCTTCAGCAACACTAGTTACTTCGTGAACATTGTTACCATAAAAAGCACTTTCAATGGTAGCGCGAACGCGACTAAACATTGGATTTGCTTTTCTTAATTCGTCTTGAGAATAACGTTCTTTTGTACTCATATTACCGTATTTCCTCCTTCTATCTATATGAAAGCGGTTTTATTTATCAACACATCTATAATAACATATTTTGATAACATTAATTCAAAAAAATAAAATAACCTGTTATAATAATAGAACATACGTACGGAAAAGAGGGCCGGTAGCTTTGAATTTCAACGATTTAAGCAAGTTTGTTTTTAAAAAATATGGCTTAAAATTTTTTCCGGCAGTTCCCGGATCAACCGAGTTATACCTCTTAAAATCACCAGTTGATGGATCATATTTTGCAATGATGTCGCGTATTCGACAAGGTGACCATTTCATTGCGACGCTGGATTTACGCTGCGGCAGTTTTTCTGATATGATTCGGGACCTGCCAGGATTTTCAACGCCATTTAGATTAAAAATCAGCGATTGGGTTGGCGTGTGGTTGAATCAAGTTCATCGGGATGCAATTGAAAATGCATTTGATTATGCCTTTAGATTGGCGATGAATGGAGAAGAGGACAAGGCAATTGATCGGCAGCCGTTTATTTACGTTCCTGGTGAAGCAGCCGATGAAAAATATCAGGCACAGGCGATTAAATCACGAGACAAGACCCTGGCAAAAAGACATGAGCAAGATGTCCCGGCGGCAATTCAAAAAATGCGGGCCAGTTACGATTACAGTATTTTGCCTGCAAAAGGGAAGGCCAAAAATTTTTACCATCAAGCACAGTTGATGAAAAATTATCAAGACAATTACCAAAATCCTGTTGTGTTTAAACGCTACTATCCAGCCTTTCATGATATGACGGTGCCGCAATTGCGTACATATTTTACTTGGCGGCAAAAAATTAGAAGCGGAGAGTATGAAAAGACCAGCACTTCGTATGCCTTTGTCTATGTCTTTGAATTGCTGAACAATGTTGGAATCGATGATCCGGCGGAAGGTTTTAAGCAGCTGCGTATTTTTCAGAAAAATTATGTGCAGAAATTTGACTTAGAACTGGAGTCCTACCTCAAGCAATGGCTTAAAGACTATGCTTTGTACTATCATTTGCCGCAAAAGAACCAGTTGGTTTTTGCAGATGAATTGAAGCAAGACTTGCAATATCATATCTTGCTTCATCCAGAGGATTATTCTGCTCATGAATTGCTTGCTGCAGTGAAGCATTTTTCGACTTATTTGGATAAAAATGTCACTGCTAAAAAAATTGGTCCGCAGTTTGAACAAGTATTTAAAGAAATTTGGCAGGTTGTATTGCAAGCCAAGCTGAAAAACGGTCAAGATTTTTTTAGTAAGTATATCGCTCAGCGACATCTGCTGGTTGAGAACTTATTTGCCGGAGCAGTTTTTTATTGGCGAAATCATGACTTTGAACCACTTGCTGTTGATTCAGAAAGAAAGTACTTTTATCAAAATCAGGAATGGTATTGCAGCAGTTTGTTTCCTATAAAAAGACAAAAAAGTGAACTGAACGCCTTTTTGCATGAAACGGATCGTCTGCTTCGAGAAAAAATGCATGTTGGTCAAAAATTAAAACCGCGAAAACTCGAAAAAGAGTTTTTACAAGCAATTGCTGATGGCATTGCTGAATATCAAAAGCAGGTTGAGGAAGCTAAGAGACCCCATATCAAAATCAATTTTGCTAATCTTGATCAAATCAGAGCTGATGCATCAGAGACACGTGATAGTTTACTGACGGATGAAGAAAAGCAGCTTGAAAAAGAAGAAAGTCAGCAGCCTGTTTTGCCAAAGAAATCAGAAACTTTGAAGACGGAAAACAATTATGGTTTAACTAAAGATGAAATGCATCTGTTAATGGGCCTTCTTAATAATGAAGATTGGCAGAGCTACATTAAACAGCATCACCTAATGGTTTCAATTTTAGCTGACGGAATTAATGATAAGTTGTTCGATGAGATCGGGGATGCTGTCATTGATTTTGACGAAAATAATCAACCAGAAATTATTGAAGACTATCTTCCAGATTTAAAAGAAATTTTTTAGGGGGTAAATAATTAATGCCAGAGAAAAAACGGCGCGTTCCCAAAAGAATTGCACAAACAGTTTTAAACTCGCTTAAAGGTGGAGTAGTGCCGCGAATTGGTCTGCCTTATATCACTGTAGGCCGCAAGGATGAAATTGCTGCATTGCTGCATGATGTGGATATTATTGCAGAAGGCGGAGCTTCTTTTCGTTTTATCGTTGGACGTTATGGCTCCGGAAAAAGCTTCCTGCTGCAAACGATTCGCAATTATGTCATGGATAAAAATTTCGTCGTTGTTGATGGCGACTTGTCACCGGAAAGACGCTTGCAGGGAACGAAGGGACAAGGCTTGGCTACTTATCGAGAATTAATTCAAAACTTGTCCACAAAGACTCGTCCCGAAGGTGGTGCGCTAACTTTGATTTTGGATCGGTGGATAAATTCTGTGCAAACTCAAGTAGCACAGGAGACCGGGCTAAATGATGCTGATCCGAAGTTTGAGCAGGAAGTCGATAAAAAAATTTATGCGGTTATTTCTAATTTAAATGAATTAGTACATGGTTTTGACTTTGCCAAACTATTGAATATGTATTACCACGCTTATATGGCCGATGATGATAAAACCAAGTCAAAAGTGATCAAGTGGTTTAGAGGTGAATATACGCATAAAACCGAAGCCAAAAAGGAGCTGGGAGTTAGCGTAATTATTTCCGATGATGATTGGTACGAATACTTGAAGCTGTTTGCATCTTTCTTTAGACAGGCTGGTTATAGCGGCTTAATGGTGATGATTGATGAATTGGTAAATATTTTTAAGATCCCCAACTCAATCAGTCGCCAATATAACTATGAAAAAATTTTGACGATGTACAACGATACTTTGCAGGGCAAGGCAAAATATCTGGGAATTATTATGGCTGGTACGCCGCAAGCTGTAGAAGATCGGCGGCGGGGCGTTTATTCGTATGAAGCTTTGCGTTCTAGACTAGCCGAAGGAAAATTTGCACAAGATGGTGCCCGGGACATGTACGCTCCGGTTATCAAGCTTGAGCCGTTAACTGCGGAAGAAATGCTGGTTTTGACGGAAAAATTGGCAGATATGCATGCGGGACTTTACGGCTATGAGCGTACGATTACGGATGACGATTTGGCTAAATTTATTAAAATCGAATATGCTAGAATCGGTGCGGATACGAATATCACTCCGCGAGAGATTATCAGAGACTTTATCGAATTGCTTGATATTGTTTGGCAGAATCCAAAGACCAAAATTGAAGAACTGCTCAATTCAGAGCAGTTCTCTTATGCAAAATCAGAAGCAGTCTCTGATAATAAAGATGATGATTATACTGAATTTACTATTTAAAGGAATGAATCATGGACGTTTTTGATCATTATGCACCATTTATCCAGGACTATATCTACGAGCATGGTTGGCAAACTTTGCGTCCGATTCAGGTAGCAGCGGCGGAAGAGATTTTTACCACTGATCACAATGTCTTGCTTTCTGCTTCAACAGCATCAGGAAAAACTGAAGCTGCATTTTTCCCGATTCTGTCCAAAATAGCGCAGCAACCAGCAGATTCAATTCAAGTACTGTATATTGCACCACTCAAGGCATTGATTAATGATCAATATGATCGTTTAACTGACTTGTGTCAGGATACAAATATTAAAGTTTGGCGCTGGCACGGGGATGTAGCTCAATCGCAAAAGCGGAAAATGTTAAAAAAGCCTTCCGGTATTTTGCAAATTACGCCGGAATCATTAGAAAGCTTTATGATTAATAAACATATGGACATTCCGCATCTCTTTCATGGATTGCAATTTATCGTCATTGATGAGCTTCATTCTTTTTTGCGCAGCGATCGTGGTGGGCAAACTTTTTGCCTAATAGAACGGCTGTCCAAGTTGGCAGGCGTAAACCCCAGAAGAATTGGCCTGTCAGCAACAATCGGCAATTTAAAGGCAGCAGCAGAATTCCTTGGCTCCGGCAGCCAACATCAAACCGTTGCACCAAAGGTGCAAAATCAAGAACAGGTTTGGCGGCTTTCGATGGAGCATTTTTACCAAACTAATCCACAAGCTGGGGATAAAGATTTTGATCCTAGTGAAGTGGGTGCTCCGAAAACCGATCAAGCACCGGCACTGGCTGATCCTGGAATTGGCTATATTTTTGAACATACTCGTGGCAAAAAATGTTTGGTCTTCACCAATAGTCGTGAAGAATGTGAGGCGGTTTGTCAGCAGCTCAGAGAATATTGTCAATATAATTATGAACCAGATCGCTTTTTAATTCACCACGGAAACTTGTCGCCAGCATTAAGAGAAACAGCCGAACAGGCAATGAAGGACGAGGATTCTTACATGACTACCTGTGCAACGGCTACTCTAGAATTAGGGATCGATATTGGACAACTAGAATCGGCTTTTCAGATCGATGCGCCGTTCACCGTTTCTGGTTTTTTGCAAAGAATGGGACGAACGGGCAGAAGAGGCAATCCACCGGAGATGCACTTTGTTATGCGCGAAGAGCACCCAGAGTCACGGGCAATGCTGCCGGATTTGATTCCCTGGTCTTTACTTCAAGGAATCGCGCTTGTGCAGCTATATTTAGAAGAAAAATGGGTCGAACCCCCTGAGCCGAATCGGTTGCCATATAGTTTGCTCTATCACCAAACGATGAGCACTTTGGCATCTAGCGGTGAAATGAGTCCTGCTGAACTGGCTTCACGTGTTTTATCGCTGGCTTATTTTCATAATGTTAGTCAAGATGATTACAAAATTTTGCTGTGGCATTTATTGAAAACAAACCAAATCGAGCACACTGAAAATGGTGGTTTGATTCTGGGCTTAGCCGGTGAAAAAGTTGTGAATAACTTCAAATTCTACGCAGTTTTCCAAGAGAATGAAGAATTCAGCGTTCATGCCGGAAGCGAAGAATTAGGTACCATTGTTAAGCCGCCTCCAGTCGGTGACAAGATCGCAATTGCTGGACGCGTTTGGGTAGTTGAAGATATCGATCGCAAGCGCCATCAGGTATATTGCCATGGCGTTGATGGGCGAATTCCGGCCTACTTTGGCGATGTGCCAGGAGATATTCATCCCCATATTTTGCACAGGATGCGGAAAGTTTTAGCTGAAAAAACGATGTATCCATATTTGCTTCACAATGCCAAGGCACGATTGACACAAATGCGCGATACTTGCAATATTGCGGGCTTGCCTGAAAAGCAACTGATTAATTTAGGTGGCAATATGTGGGTCTTTTTCCCTTGGACTGGTTCTTATGCTTTTTTGGCATTGGAAAGACTGCTTAGAATCAAATGCGCAGACCGCCTAAATTTGCGTGGCTTCAATTCTTCGAGACCATATTTTATGGAGTTTGCGATGGACGCAGATGCTGATGAATTCTACAAAATATTGCAGGAAGAAGCGGAAAAGGATTTTGATCCCATGGATTTGGTTTATCCCAAAGAAGTTCCAGTTTTTGACAAATATGACGAATATTTGCCAGATGAATTAATTAGAAAAGAATTTGCATACAGCGTATTAGATATTAAAGAAATGAAAAAATGCGTTAATGCAATGTTTAAAGAAAATAATTGATCATAAAGATGATAAAACTTGCTTTTATCATCTTTTTTCTTTGAAAAGATTCAGTGATGATGCTAAATTGATAAGGTACCTAACTAATATGGTGGTTAAAATGAATCAAGAATTATATGAAAAGTGGATAAAATTGATGCACACCAATCACATGGTTTGGCGCAAAAAGTTTTCCGATAAAAATGGCATCCAAGGACAAGGGCGAATTCTTAGAATTTTAGCTAAAAACAATGACAGTTTATCGCAAAAAGAACTTGCTGCTAAAGCGGAAGTCCGACCAGCTTCTTTAAGTGAAGTCCTAGAGAGACTGGAACGAGCAAAACTGATTACGCGGCAGCGCGATCACAAAGATAAGCGAATTTTGCGAGTCAGTCTGACAGATGCTGGAGAAAAAATAGTAAAAGAAAATGGTCAGCAATGGGCAGAGTTTAACCGAACGCTGTTAGGAGACCTAGATGAGCAGGAACAAAAAGAACTGCTGCATTTGACAGATAAGCTGCAGCGAACAATCGATGAATATTTGAAAGGATAAGCTAATGAAAGAAATAGCCAAAAAACGTTAAATCCATGGGCGGTAAGCATGGCTGCTTTATTTATTTTCATTCAGGTAGGCTGTTATTTATGGTTGCCAACAATTACGGCTGGTCTGGTCGATAACGGAATTGTGGCAAAAGATATGGCCTACATTTGGCGTGACGGATTGCTAATGCTAGGCGTAGCAGCCTTAAGTTTAATCGTTGCTTTCGGCAATATTTACTATGCAGCTACCCAAGCTATGGGTGCCGGTGAAAAATTGCGCAAAATGCTGTTTCACCATGTGTTGGAATTTTCCGGCAACGAAATGACTAAATTTGGGGATGCTACTTTGATCACCCGTTCAACTAATGATGTCGTTCAAATTCAGACAGTCTTCATGCAGCTATTGCGTTTATTGATGCAGTCGCCAATTATGCTGGTAGCGGCAATTATTTTGGCCTACTTTAGAGAGCCATGACTGACGATTGTTTTCTTAATTGCATTGCCAATTTTAGTCATCGTAGTCTTTCTCATCATGCGTTCAGCAGTGCCATTATTTAAGAGTATTCAGAAAAAAGTTGACCGCATCAACTTAATTTTCCGTGAAGGCTTGACTAGTGTCAGAGTTATTCGAGCTTTCAGACAGGAAAAGCGTGAACAGGATCGTTTTAAAAAGGCTAATGAAGATTATACGCAAGTCGGCATTAAGGACTATACATTGATGTCAATCATGATGCCGATCATGACTTTGGTGCTTAGTCTGACCAACGTCGGAATTATTACGATTGGTGCAAATTTAATTGCAAACAAAACGATAGAAGTCGGTAATTTAATCGCCTTTATGACTTATGCTTTGCAGATTTTGTTCAGCTTCATGCAGTTGACCATGCTTTTTGTAGTTATTCCACGTGCCTCTGCTTCTGCGGCAAGAATCAACGCAGTGCTTTACACTAAGCCATCAATTACTGATCCAGAAAAATCCAAAACAAAACTTTTGCAGCTGATGCACCGGTTTCTTTGAACTTTGATAAGGTTACTTTTAAATACAAAGATGCTGAAAATTCTGTTTTGTATGATGTGTCATTTTCAGCAAAGGCCGGTCAAACCATCGCAATCATTGGTGGTACTGGTTCAGGAAAGTCGACTTTGTTCAATTTGATTCCACGTCTGTTTACGATTGAGAGCGGAAAAATCACAGTTGATGGTCAAAATATTGATCAAGTGAGTCAGCAAGATCTGCACAAAATAATTTCAATTACGCAGCAGGAAGCCGTTCTGTTTAAGGGAACGATTCGTTCCAACCTGCAGTTTGACAAGGACAACGCCAGTTATTGACGATTGCCAGAGCCTTCTTGGCTGATCCAGAAGTGCTTATTTTGGATGAAGCAACCAGTTCGGTTGATACGAGAACTGAATTGCTGATTCAAGAAGCAATGCGGAATTTGAGAAAAGCGCGGACTAGTTTTGTCATTGCGCACAGATTATCCACAATTGTTAATGCTGATCAAATTATCGTGCTTAACCATGGCCATATTATGGAAGCAGGGACGCATAAGCAGCTGATGAATAAGCATGGCTTCTATGCTGACCTGTATAACAGCCAGTTTGCTGGCAATAGTTTATAAATGAAAAACGGAGTCGAGTGGCTCTGTTTTTTCTTTTACAAAATTTATCAAAAATAGTAAACTAACAATAAGTAAGTATAAAGAAGAGAGGCATTTTTATGATTCACAATTCAACTATCGATAAGCAAATCAATCACCGTTCAATCAGAAAATTTAAAGATCAGCTTTTATTGCCAGAACAGCTCAAAACTTTGTACACAGTTTTTCAACATACAGCAACCAGCATGTTCATGCAAAATGCTTCCTTGCTCCACATTACTGATCCTGCTAAAAGACAAAAGATCCAAGAGTTGTGCAATCAAAAATATGTTGGTGCTGAAGGCGACTTGTTTATTTTTGTCGTTGATTTGTACCGTAATCAGCAAATTCGCCAGCAATTGGGCAAAGATGATGGTCGCGTTCATACTACTGATATTTTCTTCCAGGCAATGGAAGATACTATCTTAGCTTTTCAGAATGTGGCTAATGCTGTGGAAAGCATGGATTTGGGCTACGTTCCTCTTGGGACAGTTAATGATCATCCAAAGAAGATGCTGGCAACGCTTGATTTGCCTAAGCTTACTTTCCCAGTTTTGGGGATGCAAGTTGGCGTGCCTGATCAGGAACCACAATTAAAGCCGCGTCTGCCGCTTGAATTTACTTGTTTTGAAGACAAGTATAACAAGGACTTTGATGTCAAAGATTTAGCTGACTACGATCAAGTAGTTACTACTTATTATGATTTACGGGATGCCAATAGAAGAATCGATTCTTTTACTAAACAAATCACAGGTGCCAAACTTAATAATCATGAGACTGACCGGGATGAATTGCCGGAGCTTCTGCACGAGCAAGGACTTTGCTTAGATTGGAAATAGGCAAATAAAAGATTGTATGAGACAATAATTTCAGGAGGAATGGTATGCCATATTCACTTTCTGAGATTATTGTCTTATTTTTTACTTATTCAGTTGTTGGCTGGCTCTGGGAAACGGTCTATTGTTCATTAAAAGATGGTCATTATGATTATCGTGGCTTCTTATTTGGGCCGTATTGTTCCGTGTATGGCTTTGCAATTACGACAATTTTAATTTGTACTTATCGCGTGCAAGACAATATTTTCTTGCTGTTCATCGTGGGTATTATTGTTGCGAGCTTGTTGGAATTTGTTGCTAGTTTATTTTTGGAAAAAGTTTTCCACATGGTCTTATGGGATTATTCAAATTTGTGGGGCAACATTCAAGGCAGAGTTGCACCTGTGATTTCGCTATTCTGGGGCTTTGGCCTCGTTATTTTGGTAAAATTCGTGCAGCCTTTTATTCAAAAAGTGATCAATTGGGAAGAAATGAACACGCATGGCGCCTTGGCAGCGATGATTGTTGTAGGGATGGGGACGGACCTTGTTCTTACGATTATCAGTGTAAGAAGATTTCATGCTACGACACAGATGTGGAATGAAAGGATCAATGCGCGACTTGATAAGTTGCACGCACGTGTTAATCAGGCTACTGATGATTGGAAGCTCAGAAAGAATTTGGCTAATTGGCATGAAGATATGATTAAACATATTGATGAGATTCGGCCAAAACGCAGATTGAGTTGGAACCAGCGGCGTTTGATCAATAGTTTTGCGAAGATGAAGTTTGATGATGCAGAGCGCTTTGAGAATTTGAAACAGGATTTGATCAAGCGAGGATTATTAAAATAGGATTTGTACATTGACTGACATTTTTGGTATAATTCTCTTGTTACGAGTGATGCCGAATTAGCTCAGTCGGTAGAGCGCTTCCCTCGTAAAGAAGAGGTCGGCAGTTCGATTCTGCCATTCGGCATAAAAAAGTATAATTTTACTTGATTAACCTTGATTTTTTAACGTTTTGCGAAGATAAGTTAAGGTTAATTTTTTTGCGTAAAGGTAAATGATGCACAACAAGTGCACTCTGTTCTTTTGTTAAAGTGCAATTTTTGCACGCGGTTTTTTGAGAGTGGAATAATGAATAAAGACTCTTATCTATGAAAGTAGGTCAGGGTCTTTTTGTGTATCAATATAAAAATTATAAGGATTTGCTGATTATATTTATAAAGATTATATGAGGTATTTTAATGGCAAATAAAAATTTGACTAATGCAAAGATTGCAAAAAAAGATGAATTTTATACAAGATGGGAAGAAATAGAAAAAGAAGTAAATGCATACCTTGAATACAACAAAAATGTGTTTAGGGATAAAACTATTTTATTGCCTGCTGACGATCCTTTTGAAAGTAACTTTTTCAAATTCTTTGCAGTTCATTTTAATGATTTTGGTTTAAAAAGATTAATTGCTACAAGTTATGATTCAAGTCCTGTAGTAAATACTCAGCTATCTTTATTTGATGATGAAAATCAAGTTACTAATACTTCGAGTAAAGCATATAAAATTGACTTAACTCATGTGGAAGATTTTGACCATGATGGTAGATTCAATATTGAAGATGTTGAGAAAATGCTCAACGAAGAAAAATTTAAATTGAATCATGGAAATAAATCAAATATTTTATCATATTTAAAGGGAGACAAGGAACCCGATGGAATAACTAGATTTGTTCCTGGTGACTTCAGAAGCGAGGAAGTTACTCAATTAAAAAACAAAGCGGATATTATAGTGACTAATCCACCTTTTTCATTATTTAGAGAATTTGTTAAGTGGGTAAATCAAAAAGAAAAGCGATTATTGATTATAGGTAATGTAAATGCAATAACGTATAAAGAAATTTTTCCTTTGATCAAAGACAATTTTTTATGGGTGGAAGGTCATCACTCATGTCAATGGCGGATAATATAAAATTTAGTAACTTAAACTTCCCACACCAAAAAGAACTATGAAGCCTTGAAAACTCAATAGTTTAGCCAGTAAATATTCAATTAAGCTGCTAGTGATGGCGATATAGCCTCTTGCATGTACTTCTCGATGGTAAAAAAGCTTCCGCTTTTAAAAAAGAGCTTGATGAAATTATTGACATTGTTGGGCTTTCAAACAGGCGTAAATATACTCCGCGTGAACTTTCAGGAGGTCAACAGCAGCGTGTTGCAATAGCTCGTGCCCTTATAAATAACCCTGAAGTAATCCTTGCAGATGAACCAATCGGAAATCTTGATTCAAAAACAGGAACAGAAATAATGGAACTGTTGCAAAAAATAAATTTAGAAAAGAAAAAAACTATAATAATGGTAACTCATTCAAAAAAATCTGCTGAGTACAGCACTCGAACCATATTAGTTCAAGATGGAAAAATCATATAATAAAATTTTTTTATGTTTCTTGCATTTTTTTAAATCATATGATATAGTAAGGGTTGTGTTGGTAAATCAATGGTTTAATCAATTTTTGTGCATTTCACTCTTCATTTTTGGAGATATGATATGAACCTTAATTAGTTTAATCCATAATGAAGAGGAGGTATTTAAATGCCAGATAAAACTATAGTATGTAAAGATTGCCACAAGGAATTCGTATTCACTGAGGGTGAACAGGAATTCTACAAGGAAAAAGGTTTCGAAAACGAACCTCAGAGATGCCCTGAATGCAGAAAAGCAAGAAAACAGAAAAGAAGAAACTTCAACAACCATAATTATAGATAGTTTTCGGGGAGGCCTCAGGGTTTCCTTTTTTATTTGCCTTAATTTAATTTTTATTATTTTAACTATAGATGTTTACAAATTTCTAAAAAAACTATATAACAAGATAAATGACTATTGATTATATTATAGGGAGTTGAGAGTTTATCATGAATAAAAACGGAGTTATTGCTGCCATATTAGCCTGATAGAGGGATATTATACCCTTTTTTCAGACATTGGTAATAGTAACATCGTTTATTCAGGATAAACTCTTTTTGTTGCTATTTTATATATTGCAGCTGTGGCATCAAAATCAAAACAGATTTCAAATGTCAGTAATGGAAGAGGATTAAATTATCCTCTTCCATTTTTTATTGCTACCCTATACTATACTGAATTTCATAAATTTATATATAACACACTAACACACTAAAAATCTTAGAGACAAAATAACAAAAATTCGGAGGTATTACATTATGAGCATTTTAGATATAGAAAATCTCTCTCACAGTTTTGAAGATAAAGTCATATTCAGAAATACTTCTTTCAGGCTTCTGAAAGGAGAACATATAGGCTTTTAGGTCCTAATGGTGCAGGAAAAACAATATTTTTTAATATATTAACTTAAACTTCCCACTTACAAAAGTGGGCTTGTACCTTGAAAATTCAATAGTTTAGCCAATAAAAAAGCACAAGACCTTTGTTCGCTTGATATAATTAAGCCGACCAAAACATCATCAATATCAAACGAAAGGCTTGCGCTATGTCTAGTTTACCATCATTCGATACTGAAAACGAACCTAAAATTGCCCGTTCTGTTGAAAAGTTCTTCAAGGACTAGAAAGTTATGGAGCTTCTCCGTAGATGTGGGCTCCGCAAGTCCAAAGGAATCCCACTTTGGTCGATCCTTTCATACATCTTCAGTAATGTGTTTCGAGACAGAAGCATGTACATGCAACAGAAGTCTGGCAAGTGTACTGCTGGCTTCTCCAAAAACACCTACTATCGATTC
>NZ_DICZ01000012.1:0-6452 GCF_002417895.1 Lactobacillus sp. UBA5813 | reverse complement strand
TAACTTTTAGGTCTCATTTCAGAATGCAGGGCTTTTTTAATTAATCTTCTACTTTTTTAGCATCATTCATAGCCTTCATGATTGAAGGGTTCTTTGAATGACAATCCTTGATGATTTGTAAATCTTCTTCAGACAATTTAACTTCATATTTAGCCATAGAATTTACCTCGCTTTTTAGAATTTCATTTATGTTATAGGTCAAATCGGCTAGAAACAACAAAGAATTCTTAAAAGTCACGGATTTTCTTTGCAAGAATGTTGCCAAATATTGCAAAAGCTGATTCAGTTGCTAGATGCAAACGTACGTGCTTTCATTATACAAAAGAATGGGAAAAGCTTGATATAATCGAATTTCTAGCCAAAAAGCAATTGCTACATTTATGTTACAAATATTACAATGCATTATTTAAGGTAACATTTTCTTAATCTGCGAGTGATAATTCTGTTATCGTTCTGAAACTTTTCCCCTGTAATATATAGCATGTCAATTGAAAGACAGACGAAGTATTTCAATTTAGAAAAAATCAAAAACTTTTATTTTTAAGGAGGAAATTTTTTGAAACTTAAATCTATCTTGACAAAAACTATTGCTGTTGCTGCATTATCTGTTGCAGGTATCGTTACGATCAACAGCACTAACTCAAACAAGGCACAAGCTGCCATTGTTCAAAATGACGCTGCTACTTACCGAGTTACTAAATCAACTACTGTATACAACAACTACGAAAACGGTGCTGCTACCGGTCAAGTTTTAGCAGCAAATACTAACTGGAAGGTTATCAAGACTGCTTACGACAATCAAGGCAATAAGTGGTACGATCTTGGCAAGAACCAATGGGTAAAGGTTGAAACTACTACTTCAACAACTACTGCTTCAACTACTCAATCAAACCAAACTTCTACTACTAGCTACGCAACTTCAACTACCAGTTCATACACTTCAACTGCAACTGGTTCAGAAGCTAGTGCTAAAGCTTGGATTGCTAACCAAGAATCAGGTGGTTCTTACTCAGCAAGCAATGGTCAATACATAGGTAAGTATCAATTATCAGCTTCATACCTTGGTGGTGACTACTCAGCTGCTAACCAAGAAAAGGTTGCTGATCAATATGTTCACAGCCGTTACGGTTCATGGGTTAATGCTAAGAAGTTTTGGTTAGCTCACCACTGGTACTAATTAAAAGCTCTCAGTTAATTAATTCCGCTAAAAATTCAGAATAAAAAAGGCTCTTTTTCAATTCCTGTTGATGAAGAGCAAAGTTTAAGGATCAAGCAATTAATAAATTGCTTGATCCTTTTTCTTTGACTTTGTTTTCTTCCAGTCTGATTCTTGTTAAGAGATTAATAAAATCAGAATAACCAAAGGCAGTTCGTTCAATTTGTTTAATCTTGCGGTTGAAGCCTTCTAGGCAGCCATTGGAATGGCTTGACTGTTGCTCCATTTAATACGGCCTTTAAATTATGCTTGAACGTTAAAAGCGTTTTATGCATTAGACCGCCCACCGGTTCTTTTGAGCAGATGATTCTTTTAAGCTTCTGACTATCATTGTCTTCTAAGGCTGTAAAGAAATCCTGCATTAGATTGTATGAATTTTCCAGCGTTGTATTAGGACTAATTCCTTCCATAACAATCTGCTCCTGAGTAAGCGAATCCTTGCAGTGCCAATTGCAGCGCGGATGAATCTTGTCCAAATCATCAGAAGCGGTCAATGACAATCTGAGCATTAGGAAAGCAGGCTCTGACAATGTCTTGATAATAAAAGTTGAGATCCATAGCGACTGTTTTTACGTTGGCTCTAGCCTCGGGAGCGAAATGAAGCTTTCTGTCGACTCCCTTGAATTCGTCAAAAGCCAAATGCTCAGGCAAATAATCAAAGCCGTCCAGAAATCTATGCGAGCAAGCTCCTAAGAGTCTTTGAACCGTGTTGACGGAAGCATTGTTCTCGCGGGTAATGCTGGTCATGGAGCGGTCTTCGGTTAGTGCGCTGAGCGCTTTTGGCAAGAGCGGCAGAGGACTCTCTGTTTAAATAAACGAATAATAATTGGCCGGCCGAAGCAAAACGGCCTGATAGATTTTCTGCTTTCTGCCATCAAAAAAGCGATAAAAACAGTCTTTAAAAATAATATTTTGATCTTCAATATCAAGCGAAAATTTAAAATTTTTAGTGGAATAGATTTTTTATAAAAGAGGACTATGTCCTCTTTTTTTGAAATAAAAACCTGTTAACAGCTTATCACAGAGATAGGCCATCAACAGGAAAAATTATAGAGCCAAAAATTTGAAAAAATCTAAAAGGCATCTTTACTCAACATGAGCAAAGATGCTTTTTTCATTTGTATATGTTTTGTTTGAGAGCTGACGATAGTTTGCAAAAGCAAGTTGATTTTAAGAGATTCAGTAAAAAAGATAGCAAAGCGATAATTTTGGTTATTTCACTATTTTATTTAAAATAAATCATGAAAAAATAGCAATAAACTTATATAAATGGTATGCTCTAATAAGCTAAGATTATGCATTACATTAGGAAAAGTTTGAGCATATTAATTGACTAAAAAATAACCTGAACTATGATTAACTTGAATCAAAAATATTTTGATTCTTCCCTAACTCATTTATAAATCCGGAACAATATACCTTACAAGAAATGACTCCAGAGCAAGTTGCTTTGGGGTCATTTTTTGTAATCTTCCTGTTATTAACAAAAGCTGCCCGAGCAGATAAACTGAAAGCAACAAAGAACGCTTTCGTGATAATGCTAGGAGGACATTAGAATGAAATTTTTCAAAAAAGCAGTCACTGCTGCTATAGCAGGGATTACGCTGGCCGCTTGTTTAGGCGGGGCTAGTGCTAACACTGTTCAAGCAGCGTCGACTAAGCAGATCGATAATTATATTAAAAAAGCTAGCTTGCGCCAAAAAATTGGACAAATGTTCATTGCTCGTACTCCGCAAAAGCTTGGTCAGGCTGAACGTGATGCCTATCAATACAATTTAGGCGGCTACATCGTTTACGATGCAGATATGCAGAATTATACCGATGCCCAATTTAAGAGCAAAATTGCTAATTATCAAAAGGCTGCTCAATTGCCGCTTTTAATTGGCATTGATCAAGAAGGCGGCTCAGTTTCAAGATTAACTCATGGCGGTTTGGCTAAACAAAATGGTGATGAATTCAAGTTCCCGCGTGATCAATATGAAGATGCTGAAAATGCTCAAAAGGGCAGCGGCATGAAAGCAGTTGTGCAATATGCGCGTGAAAATGCGACGCTTCTTCATAAATTAGGGATCAATTGGAATTATGCACCTGACGCAGATTACAGCGATGATCCCAGTTCTTTTATTTATCAGCGTGGTTTTGGCGGTGTAATGGGTAAAAATAGTTATCGCGCTGTCGCTAACTACATCAAGCAAGTGGTACCAGCTTGGCAACATAATCATTTGGTAGCCGCCACTTTGAAGCACTTCCCAGGCTATGGGGATGCGGCTGATACGCATACTGGTTTTGCTCATGTGACTAAAACTAAGTCGCAGTTGATGAAAAGCGATATTTTGCCATTCAAGGCTGGAATTAAAGCTGGGGCTGATTCGGTGATGGTGACCCACGTCATTTATGACAAGATTGATCCGGTTTATCCAGCTTCTCTTTCTAAAAAAATCATTACAATGCTGCGCAAGGACTGCAATTTTAAAGGCGTCATTGTCACTGATGCGCTGGAAATGGGAGCAATTCAAGATTTTGCTAAAAAACATGGCAATGAAAGCGTTGAAGTTTTAGCCGTCAAAGCTGGCAACGATATGCTGATGTCAGCTGATTATGCTAAGGCAATTCCAGCAATTGAAAAGGCTGTTAAGAAGGGCAAAATTTCTAAAAAGCAAATCGATCGTTCAGTCAAACGTATCTTGACAATGAAGAACAAGCTGGGAATTCTTTCAGCAAGCGATTTGCAGGTCAAAAAGAACAATAAACGCTTCTTTAAATTAAATTCAGTGACTTACAAAGACGGTCTGGCAACTGTTTCAGGAACGGCCAAAAAAGATGCCAAAGTTAGCTTGATTAGTACGGATACCAAGAAGGGCAAGAACACCAATGCTAATAAGAAGGGTCAATTCAAGATTAACGTGCCGCTTCAAGCAAAAGCACAAAACTTTATTTTAAGTAGTGATGGATACCTTAGCGTGAACGTTCATATGAAAGCTGCAAAGAAGACGACGGTGAAGAAGACCATTACTTTGAATAAGGTTAAATATAATAAGAAACACACCGTAGCTACAATTTCAGGCAAGGTTTCTGATCCTGGCGAAGAAGGTTCATTAACGATTGTGATGTGGGATGCCAAAACCAATAAGACATTAAATTCCGTTGTTGTGGGTAAAGATGGCAAATTCTCGGCCACTGTTTTGACTTCTAAAAAGGAACAAAAGGTCATGGTCGACGCCCAAAATAACGGAGATTATAGTCCTAAGAGCGTTATTGTAAAAAGAAAATAAAAAAAATTTTCAATGAAAATCGGCAGTTTAGAGGAATTTTTCTTCTAAACTGTTTTTTATTAAAAGCTCAATATTAGTAGGTACTAGTCACATTTAATGACAAAAACAGCGGTATTTTTGATGATGAAAAAGTGCCCACAGTTATCTTTAGATCAACGTTTTTGACACTTTTTTGCTTGCATTATAAATAACACATGTTATTATAAGCAACGTAAGGAATGAAGAGATAAATATAGCAGAGTAATAAGGAGAGACTGAAGATATGTTAGGGAGAAATAAAAAACAATTGTCCTTAAACCAAGCAAATGAGAAACAACGCTTTTCAATTAGAAAGTTAACTGTTGGTGCTGCTTCTGTTTTATTAGGACTTGCATTCTTAAGTGTAAATGGTAATCAAGTTCATGCTGCTGAAGGCAAAGGAGGTCAGGCTGCAGTAGTTGAATCAAATTCCAATCCAAATAACAAAGATGTAGATAACACTTCTTCTGCAAAGACTGGGGCAGAAGAAAGTGCAAATGCTCAAACTGAAACTACTAAGGCTTCAAATACTGATGCACAAGCTAACAAGGTTAGTGGTCAAGGTAAAGACAATGCTTCAATTGTAGGTGTTAATGATAAGAATTCAGTTGAATATGATTATTCTATTAGTGCGAATAATAAGAATAGCAACCAAACTGAAGAAGTTCATTCAGCAGCTGCTGGCAAGATTAACACTGCTGATTTAAATGCCAAAGATGATGAAGACATTGAAGCTCATTTAACCCTTAAGAATGTTAGTGAGAAAGATATTCAAATTGGTACTAAAGGTGACAACAATCCTAATAGTTGGCAAGATATTGCTAGTTTGATGATCAATTCATGGACAAATGATGCTGGACGTCAAAACAAGACTTTGCAAGTTGACACTGACAAAGCCGCTAAAGTTGAATTTATTAAAGATGGTCAAGTTATTAATGACAATGCTTTGACTGTTTACTATGTTGATCAAAATAATAAATGGCTTACTTATGATGAAATGGTTAGTCAACATGGTAAAGATGCTCTTTCAGTTGCACATCAAATTGGTTTTAAAGGTGTAATTCCTGTTGGTGTAACTGCAAAATTAAATGTGCCACTTGTTGTTAATGAAAAGGGTACGGTACGGACAATATAAACGTTATTGATCCGGCTAATTGGAATAATTATAATACTAGGACTCTTGTTCATACAGTCAACGAACCAAAGACAGTTTTGACCGAAGATCAAGTTGCTAACGACAGTTACAATTTGGCTGTTCGTAACAATGACGGTTCAATACACCTTAATCGATGACTCAGCTTTTGCAAACGAATTGCCAAAGATTGGCGATGTCATGGAAATTACTAATTCTGGTTATGAATTCGGCAATAACAATACTTTATACCAAGGCGGTACTTACCATCTTAACTTAGCCGCAATTCAAGCAGTTTTGCAAAAATACGGTTACTCAGTAAACCCAGATAACACTAACGACCAAGTTCCAGTTGCCTACTACTCATATGGCACTAAGGGTGGTTTAAGACTCACCAACCCTGGTCAAGCAAATCAAAATGGTCAAAGTTCACACTTCTTCTATGTTGAAGTTCACAAGGTTTTGGATACTCAAGATAAAACCTTTGAACAAGGTTCAAATGAGGCAGCTAACTTTAATGTGAAGTTAACCCCCTAAAACTGGACGTTAATTTCTAAATAAATTTACTTAAGGTCTGATTCCGATATTCTATCGGAGTTAGGCCTTTTAGCTTGTGTCTGATTCTTTTGTGATTATAGTATTCTATCCATTCTTTCATGGCTTTGACAAGCTGCTTTTTGGTTTCAAAGTGATGAGTAAAATAATTCATTTCCACCTTCATAATGTGGAAGAAGCTTTCCATTGCCGCATTGTCATGACAGGTTGCTCTGCGCGACATGCTTTGAAAGACACGATGCTTACGCAAAGTATGACG
>NZ_DICZ01000013.1:0-6509 GCF_002417895.1 Lactobacillus sp. UBA5813 | reverse complement strand
CTATTGATGGGTGGAAGGTCATCTTGACGAAGATTCAAATTCTTTCACTCTGATTGATTTAGGAGAGACGTACCAAAATATTCAAGAGAATACTTCTTTTAATAATGATCCTCAAGATATTATTGCTAAAATAAGTGCTAAATATCAGGTCAAATTTAAACGGAATATCTTGGAAATGACTGATATTTCTCTTACGGAATTAGGTCCGAAAATTCGAGATTTTGGACAAATGATTTTAGGAATTACGCTTTTAAGTACAAACTAAAAGAGCTAGGCATCTTGCCTAGCTCTTTTTTAGGTAACTAATTAACTTAATTAGTCTTCAACTTTTTTAGCGTCATTCATTGCCTTCATGATTGAAGGGTTCTTTGAGTGACAATCCTTGATAATTTGTAAGTCTTCTTCGCTTAACTTAACAACGTACTTAGTCATTATTCTTACCTCACTTTATTCAGAATCTCACACTTATTATATGACAACTATTTAGCAAAGAACATTTTTTTCAAGAGTATTGCAATATTTTGCAAAAGAAGATCAACTTGCTACTAGCAAACACATGTACTTTTATTATGCAAAATAATTTACAAGTCTTGATACTATCATATTCTTTTTAAAAAGTGCTTTGCTACATTTATTGTTACAAATATTACGAATGTATTATTTTGAGTAATAATTTCTTAATCTGGGAGTGATGGTTCTGTTATAGTTTTGAAACTTTCAACCAGTATGATAAGGACTGTCAGATGTTAGACAGAATGAAAAAAGAAAATACTTATTACTAAGGAGACATTTTTTTGAAACTTAAATCTATCTTTACAAAATCAATTGCTGTTGCCGCTTTATCAATCGCCGGCATTGCTGCCATCGGCAACACTAAAAATAATGAAGCACAAGCTGCAATCGTTGAAAACGATGCTTCAGTATACACAGTTCACAAGGACACTAAAGTTTACAACTCATACAAGAAGGGCAAGAAGGCTAGAAAGCAAGTTTTGGATGCTGGTACTTCTTGGAAAGTTATTAAAACTGCTTATGACAAAAAAGGCGACAAGTGGTACGACTTGGGCAAGAACCAATGGGTTAAGGTAGTTAAGGAAGAACCAGTTCAAACTGAAAATACCGCTTCTTCTCAAGCACCAACGCAAAACTACACTGCTTCAAGTCAAAATACTTCAACTGTTTCTGGTTCAGAAGCAGAAGCTAAGGCTTGGATCGCTAACCAAGAATCTGGTGGTTCATACACCGCTCAAAACGGTTCTTACATTGGTAAATATCAACTCTCATCTGCATACTTAAATGGTGACTATTCTGCCGCTAACCAAGAAAAGGCCGCTGATAATTATGTTCAAAGCCGTTATGGTTCATGGACTGCAGCTAAAGCTTTTTGGGAAGCTAATGGCTGGTATTAATTTTTAAACAGAAGAATAATTTTAAGTCTAGGTTTTGCCTAGACTTTTTTTAATGCAATGGAATCTAAACATGATATTATTAACTATGTAAGCGATAACAATTTTGACAATAGGAGAATAATTATGGCTATAGTTAATAACGATTTTCACCAAATTCTGACGGAAAGACATTCTGTTCGCAGATTTGATCCGACTGTAAAAATTAGTCGCGCTGAAATCAAAGAAATGCTGCAAGAAACGATTACTGCACCATCTGCCTGCAATCTGCAAGCTTGGAAATTCATTGTTGTCGATACTGACGAAGGCAGAAAAAAACTGCATCAATATTTTATGAAGTTCAATTTCCCGCAAATTGACAATAGTTCTGCCGTCGTTTTATTCTTTGGCAATACGCTTGCCTTTAAGAAGTACAGTCAGTTGTGGCACAGCATGTATGAAGCAAAGAAAGTAACTAAAGAAGCAATGGAGGCGGCCTTGAATACTTTTATGCCGCTTTATGAAAAAGCACCTAAAGAAATGCTGGTTGCTGATTCAATGGTCGATTCTTCGCTTGCGGCAATGCAATTTATGCTGGTTGCCCGCGAACATGGCTACGAAACTAATGCAATGGCTGGCTATGATGCAGGGAAGGCTGCTATTGTAATGGGACTTGATCCGAAGCAATATGTGCCGGTGATGGCAATTGCAATTGGCAAGCATGATCCAAAGGCTGATGCCGAGATTACGACGACGAGATATCCACTTGATGATTTAGTTGATTTTGAGTAGAAACTCTAACCCTATCAGAAGAATAAACAAATTTTGCTCAATTAAGTCTAGGTTTAACCTAGGCTTTTTTCTTTTCCAATAAAACTAGCGGATGTATAGTGAAACAGGAGCCTTCCGTGTTAAAATACGATTTATATTCTGATAAATAGGAAAAATGGTGAAGATGAAAAAATTTTTAACCGTAATTAGTTTAGCTAGTTTGCTCTTTTGCGGCGGGGTCAGCGTTAAAGATAGCCTCCTGCCAGTACCAACGGTTCAGGCTAAGACCAAATATGCCAAAGCCAAAATCAAACTGCCGGCTCGTTATACTAAATCAGCACTGCTTAAAGCATATCAAGGCAAGCCTAGTGCTAAATTTATCAAAGCCTCAATGAAGGGCATGAAAGAAAATACTTTTAGCCGCACTAACGCTAGTGAAAGTGCAAAGGATAATCGGACCAAGATTAATCCTAATAAGTTGACAAAGGCGCAGTTGCAAGAGCTGACAAGTTTTTCTTTGCGCTTAATCAATCAAGCACGCACCCAGCTTGGCCTGCCTAAATGGGTTTACAGCTCCGGCGCGCAAAAACTAGCTAAAGACATTGCTAAAGAATACGCTGCCAATAAGCGCGGCATTAACAATGGCAACCACTATGTTGCCGGAATCGTCCGTGCCTGCAAGAAAAATGGCTTAAACTTTGATGATAACTACGTTGAAGATATGGCAGGCTACTACGAACCACGGACTAAAATTACGATGACCACGATGAAGAAAAATATTTATTTTGCCTTAAAGCAAATGATCTTCGGTTATACTGGTCCAAATGAAGAAGCTATTAGCAAAAAGTCCTACTACCGCGAATGGGAACACGCTGGTGACCTCTTTAATACGCAGGGCTCACCTCATGATGGCGACTATGATTACTACGGCTTTAGCATTTCCAAGGTCGGCAAAGTTTACAGTTTGCACTTTATTGGCGTGCCGCATTTTGCCGTTAATGATCCAAAATACAACCTTAATTTCAAAGTAAATTAATAGCTTATTTAGTACGCTGACTTCAGCGTGCTTTTTTTGTTATAATAGCTGCATCATGGAGGAAAAGATGACAAAGACAGTTTATTTAGTTCGCCACGGGCAGACATATTTCAATTATTATCATAAAGTACAAGGCCGCTGCGATTCACCCCTTAATGGCAAGGGAATTCGCCAAGTTGAAGCAGCGCGGGATTATTTTAAAGAAAAAGGCATCAAGTTCGATATAGCTTTTTCGTCGACACAAGAAAGAGCCAGTGATACGCTGGAAATTATTATGGACCACCAAATGGACTACACGCGTTTGAAAGATTTGCGCGAAAAAGGCTACGGAATTTTTGAAGGGCGCGATGAGTTCCTGCTTCCTTGGAACTATAACAATAAAAATATTGATCCGACCATGGAAACTGATGAACATGTTTTGCTGCGCATGAAACGCGCTGTCAAAACAATCCTTAGTCAAATGAAGGATGGTCAAACAGCCTTAGTTACTGGGCACGGGGATATTTTGGCACAATACGTGCGCACTTTTACCAACCGGCAAGAATTTAACTGGTTCGCTAATGCCAGCATTGTTAAATTGACGTTTGAAAACGACCAGCCGCATTTTGATTATTATGTTTGGCCTGCAGAGAAGATTGAATAATGGCAGTTACGATTTATTTAGTTTAACCTGGACAAACTTATTTTGAAGCACGTCACTGCATGCAAGGTAGTTGTGATTCAGCTTTAACCAAATTAGGTCAAAAACAATATTGAATTTGCTTTAATTACAGTAACGGTGATTTCTACAATGTTGAAATAGTTGATTGTCATTAGGGGGGGATAATAAATGTGCCAGTTTCTAGAATTCAGGATATTTTGCATGATCGTAGAAAAATTACTGCTGATACATCGATTAGATTAGGCAGATATTTCGGAATTTCTGATGATTACTTTTTCAAAATTCAAAATGAATTAGACTTAAGAAATGTCCTAATGAAAAATAAATCAGATTTTGACGCAATAAGAAGAGTGACAGTTAAACAATAAACAGTAGTGAAAAATTTTTCTCCATTTTTGCTAAAGAACATTAGAATAGAACTCGGAGATTAATTTATTTATTAGAAGGCGTAAAAATGAACAACAAACCTATTTTTAAAATCAGTGAAGTAAAAATCAAAAAAGAAGACCGGGCCGGCTTTAGAAAAGAGCAAGAAGCAGAACTTGAAAACTCAATTCCAGCTGAAGAAGGCACTTTGCTCTTAGCTAGCGGTCATGAAGACGCTGAAGGCGAAGACAACTACATTGTTGAACTTTACAGAAACCCAAAGGCTTATGAAATTCACAGCATGGCTAACTATTTCGACCACTACGACAAGACCATTAGCAACATGGCAACCAGCAAGAAGGTTTATGATTTAAACGGCGAATGGATCACCACTAAGCCTAAGGAAGCACTTGATGCTTACGCAGACAAGTTCGTCATCCGTGTTGTCAAGGTTGAAATTGCTGACGGCAAACATGATGAATTCGCAGCAACTGTGAAGAAAGAAATGCGTTGTGCAATTGCCCAAGAACCAGGCGTTGAAATTTTGATGGCTGGTTCAAACAAAGAAAACGAAAATGAATGGTTGTTCTTCGAAGTTTATGCAAATGACGAAGCTTATGACAAGCACGTTAAGAGCAAGTGGTTCGTTGACTATATCAAGGGTAGCGAAGACATTGTCAAGGACAAGCAAATTCATGAATTAACTCGTGACGTCATGGCTGTTCAAGGACCAATCGTAATGGACTAACAAAATGAAAAAGACGATTATTTTTGCCCACCGTGGTTATCCGGTTAAATTTGCGGAAAATTCTTTGGAAGGTTTTCGTTATGTTGTCAGTCATGGCGGTGAGGGCGTTGAATTCGACGTACATTTGACTAAAGATGGCGTTCCTGTTGTCATGCATGATGAAAAGATTGATCGAACAACTGATGGCAAGGGCTATATCAAAGATTACACTTTAGCTGAAATCAGAAAGTTTCATTTGGCTAATGGCGAACCAGTTCCCAAGTTGAGTGAGCTATTTGATGTTTTGCAAGATAAGGACCTTTATATCAATTTGGAATTTAAAACCAATAAGGTTCATGATCAGGGCATTGAAAAGACGGTACTGGATTTAGCTAAGAAGTATCATTTTGTGCATCCAATTATTTTTTCTTCATTTAATTATGAGACTTTGAAGATTGCACAGAAACTAGATGCTGATGAAGAATATTGCTATTTGGTTAAAGGATTGAAGCACCCAGCTGAGATCGCAAAGAAGAATCATTTTGCTGGGATTCATCCAGAGCATTATTTGCGCAGTTCCCAGCCGGTGACTGAACGAATCTGGACAGTAGATAATTCTTGGCTTGCCAAACACTACTGCAAGTTAGGCGTAGCCGGTTTATTTACCAATGATTACAAGAAGATCATGCGGATTCGTGATGAAGTACAAAAATAATATTTTTTAAATTTTTCCTTGACTCATTACCCCGTTTTACCTATACTTATATCTGTTGGGTGATTGAGTGATCATCCAAATAGAACCAATTCAAGTAAAAGGTTTGAAGATTGGGTTATAGCCAAGTGGTAAGGCAATGGTTTTTGGTACCATCATGCGCTGGTTCGAATCCAGCTAACCCAATAGGGTTAAGCTTTGACGTCGATACGTGGAAATATCGATGTTAAAGCTTTTTTTGTGCTTAAATTTTGTGGCTTTTGATTAGTATTTCACAATTGTAGGGATGCAAAATGGTGCTGTATATTAATCTATTTGACTATAATTGTGTCTTATCTTTAGAAAAATACTATGCTTTTATGCAATTTCTGTAATACTTTGTTAATTGCTTCGTAAAGTTTATTGGTTATAGTAGATGTGCATCACAGATAAGAGTAATGAAAGCCGATTTATGGAATAAAAATGTGATGCAAGATATAATATGTGTTGTAAGGGAAAGTATGCGCCGCTGTGGTGCAAATTCTTTTTTCCTTGAACGATAAGATATTTATCTACAATGGTAAATTCTTAGGCAACACTTACAATGCCTACATTTACTGGTCATCATACCGTCGTACCCCAGGTACAGGTAAAGTTTATAAGGGTCAAACTGTAACTACTTATGGTGCAGCTTACACATTCAAGAATGGTAAGAAGTACTACAGAATCAGTGGCTGCAGCGCAACCAACAAGAGATACATCAAACAAGCTAACTTCTAAATCGAAGTTTAATTTGATGATCTAAAACAACTGAATAACAACTGAATATTTAAGAAAAGAGAGAGTTGGGTAGCAATGTCATTAAGTTAAGA
>NZ_DICZ01000037.1:0-28613 GCF_002417895.1 Lactobacillus sp. UBA5813 | reverse complement strand
AACAGGAAAAATTATAGAGCCTTTTTTATAAAAGAGGACTATGTCCTCCTTTTTTTTGAAATAAAAACCTGTTAACAGCTTATCACAGAGATAAGCCATCAACAGGAAAAATTATAGAGCCTGTTTTTTTCAACTAGAGTCTACAATGTTGAACCTTTTTTGTTAAGAAGTTGAAACTATATTTCAAGTAGCACCACGCGTATTATTATTCTTTTTTCCAACATTAGTTAACAACTTGGAAATAAGCTGTTGTTCGTCCTCAGCCAAATCCATCACTGCTTATAAGTTAGGATCCATTTTAAAGCGCAGTGGTGAATCGCCAGTTTGTTCAGTAATCAATTTGGCTGATAATTTTCTGAAGATGTCTGTTGCCGTTTTGGCCATCTTTTCGTTAGCTTTATTAATTAAGTCGATATGTTTATCCTGAGCTTTTTCCTTTGCTAGTTTTTGATCATATTGCGCGCGAATTTGCATTACTTGATTACGTGCCTCAGTCTGCGCGTTGCCCAATGCCGTTCCATACTTGCTCCAGTCGCGGTCAACCAAGGTGCTGGCAAGCTTAAAGACCCAATAGGCAGAATTTGTCGTGTAGGTTTCTTTGCCATATTTATATGAACTAGGAACCTTGGTGCCTTGCGGGTAGAATGGAACGTAAACGCTTTGTGCAGCTACACCCATGGCAAGCCAGTGCACCATTTTATCGCCGTTTAATTCCAGCAAATGCGACTCTTGCGTTGTAGCAACTGATATAGGACGGAAAGTAGCGTTGTCTTTGTTCTTAGGATTGGTCAAATCATAAGGCGTGTTTTGATAATGATTGCTTAAAACAGCTTGTGCGTCTTGAATAGAAATTGGCTTGTCCGGTTTTCTGATAAAAGGCAAGTCAAAACTTTGCGGCTCTTGCTTAACCGATGGGGTCAAAAGCTTTTGACCAATCCATACTCTTGGCGTGTTGTAATGCAAGTCGCTGTCGTCGTGGGTTCCAAAAATTTCTCTAAAATTGAAAGGAACATCTTCTGGCCACAAGTGATTTTCAGCAACAAATTTCTTAATATTTTTGGAATACATAAAGTCGTCACTGAAGAAATTGATCTCCTGAATTGCCAACTGGTTGGCGACAACTGTGTAAGAATCATCGGGAATTCTTTGAGCAACCCAATGGTGGCCGGAACCGATTTCCATGTACCAGGCCTCATCGCGATCGCCGAATAAAATTCCGTCAGCTTCGGCGGCGCCATGTTTTTCAACGATTTCGCCCAGACGCTTTACGCCTTCACGTGCGCTTTTGATATATGGCAAGACAACGGTAACCATTGCTTCTTCCAAAATTCCTTTTTCTCCATCAAAAGGATCAACAGCTAAAACGCGGCTATTGGCATAAGCACTTTCGGTTGCACTCATTGCCACGTGGTATTCGTTGATGCCATCTTCTTCAAAAACGCCATATTTGTCTGTCCATTCAGGCGTTGATGAATATGAGTATTTTTCATTAGGTAATTTAATTTCGAATTTGTTATCCTTAGATTTGAAGATATTGTTTTTTAATCCTGTTTCGTGCTGATTAAAAGCCAAGTGCTTAGGCCAAGCAGTTTTAGCATCTTCGTTGCGTCCAATAATAACGCTGCCAGATAGGGATGCATTTTTACCGATTAAGATGGAAGTACATGAAGAACGTCCGATTTTTGTTGTCATTCAGTTTCACTCTTTCTATAGTTAGGTATAAAATAATTGTAACTTAAAACGAAATTAATTTTTATTAAGACGAGGTAATATTATGGAAAACAAATCAATCAAGATCAGTACTGACTACGCTGACCACGCTATTAATATGGAATTTACAGATAACTTAACCGACGATCGTGAGCGTGGCTACATCTTATCTGCAGCCTTTTTCTCTTTTGCTGCTTCTCAAGGATTAGATAAACAAGAAGTTATTGAAATGGTTAATTCAAACTACGATAAATTCACTTCAAACGACGGCTCATCGCTATTTAAGAAATTATAAAGAACTTCAGTTAATGTTATCTTGCCACTTGCAATTGTTATTTAATGGTTATATTGTAGATATGAGCTAAAAATAACAAGCCTTTTAAAAAGGGTACACTGATTTACGTTATTGAGGTAAATGAAAATGGCAAGAAAAAAAGAAATTAGTAGAGATAAAATTCTCGATGTTGCGTACAAAATGGCAGTTTCAAATGGCCTTGACAGCTTAACTGCACGTGCAATTGCTAAGAAAGGACATTTTTCTACGCAACCTTTATATTTAGAATTTAGTAATATGGACGAAATTCGTTCTTTAGTTTTGGAACGAATTTCTGACAAATTGAGAAGCAAGGTCTTGCAACAAAACTTTACTGGTGATCCATTGATCGACTTGGATTTAGCCTACATCAATTTCTCACAAAATCATGTAAAGCTTTGTTGCAATATCATTTCTGACACATTAATGGATCTTGGAATTGAAAAATTTAAAGAGCAATATCCAGATACACACTACAGTGATGAAAAAATTTATGACATTGTTATTGCAAACTGGATCTCAACTATAGGTATTACAGCCTTGGTTATTAACAAGATTGCAACCTTCAATCAAGACCAAATTATCAATGTTTTGAACGCTCAAATTCACGACGCTATGCTTAACGATCAGCTTGATATCAGTGCTCAAGAGAATCCATCGTTTGTTGCCGACGAAGATGCTTCTTTGAAAGACAACTTGGCCTAATTCTATCCAATAAAGGTTCATAAAATATCCTTTTTATTTTTTTCGAGCCCTTGTTATTAAAAGGATAAGGCTTACATTTCTTCTAAACTGTAAGTTATAATAAGAGCATAGATTAAGAAAAATTGAAAGGTGGTTTTTATGAAAATTCTAGCATTATCTGGTTCAAATGCTGATGGATCATACAACTTAGCTTTGTTAAAATTTATCGCTAAGCATTTCGCAGACAAATATGATTTTGAAGTGGCTTCAGTGAAAGGTTTGCCTTTATTCAAAGAAGGCGTTGATGCTCCAGCTGCTATTTTAGATTTAGGCAAAAAAATCGAAGAGGCAGATATGGTCTTGATTGCATCACCTGAACAACAACACTCAGTAACGAGTGCATTAAAGAGTGCCTTGGAATGGTTATCAAGTGCAGTTCACCCATTTAGTGGCAAGCCAGTTGTAGTTGCTTCAACTTCACCATTTGCCCAAGGTACTGCCCGTTCACAACTTCGGTTAAAGACAATTTTGCTTTCACCAGGATTTGGCGCTCAAGTCTTTAATGGTGATGAATTCATTATGGGTTTTGCACCAAAACAATTTGATGAAAATGGCAACTTGGTCGATGAAGGTACAATCAAGTTCTTGAACCACTTCTTCGATGAAATTGACAGTTGGTATGCTCAAATTACTAAGTAGGAGGCTGTGAAATGAAATTATTAGCAATTGTTGGTACGAATGCTCCTTTTTCATATAACCGCTTTTTAGCAAACTTTATTGCCAAACGTTATAGCGATCAAGCCGACATTGAAGTTAAAGAAATTGATCAACTTAAACCATTTTGTAAAACTGATGAACCAGATACTGTAACCAAGCAATGGATTAAAGATGTTAAAAACGCTGATGGTGTAATTTTCACTACTCCTGAATACGACCACGCTATTCCTTCTTCACTGAAGAGTGCAATGGAATGGTTAGGTGCACATGCCGGTTCAAATGCGATGAAGATGAAGCCTGCTGCAGTTGTGGGTACCTCTTATGGTGCTCAAGGTGCTGGCCGTGCTCAAGAAGATGCACGTGAAATTTTGCTTTCACCTGATATGAGCGCAAATGTTTTGCCAGGCAATGAAGTTTTGATCGGCAGAGCTGCCAATAATTTTGATAAAGAAACCGGCGACTTAACCAACGAAACTTATATTAAGCAATTGGATAGCATGATGGCTAACTTCATTAAGTTCGTTGAACAAGCAAACAAATAATTTTGCCAGAAAATCTGGTCTAGTTGTAAAATTAAGTCTGAGACAATAGTCCCAGACTTTTTACTTATGGGACTAAGAGAGGAGTGCACGCAGTGAAGCCAAATGTATTGCCAGTAAGTTCAGTCTGTAATCCGCGTGATTTAGGCGGCTATATTGGCTTTGAAGGACGCAAAGTGAAGAGTCATCGCTTGCTAAGGACTGGAAAAATCAACAAGATTTCGGCTAAAGATGAAAAATTTTTGCAGGAATATGGCTTAAGCAAAATTATCGATTTGCGCTCGCCTTTAGAATATAAAAAATTTCCAGACCGTCCAATTCCTGGCGTTCGGCATTTTGCCATGCCACTGTCGGATGAAGACAATACTAATGGTGGTAAGAAGGACATTGCGAAAGTATTTGAAGAATACCGTCATGATCAATATGCTGGTTTTAGAATGATGTGCGATCGTTATCATGATCATGTTTCAAAAAAGCATGCGCAGAATACGATTCGTCAAATTTTGGAGTTGCTCGTCAATACGCCTGATGGCGCGGTTTTGTTCCACTGCTCTGAAGGAAAGGACCGGACGGGAATCATCGCGGTAATTATCTTATACTTATTGGGCGTTGATTTAGAAACAATTCGGCAGGATTACCTGTACTCAAATTACATGCTTAACCATTACCGGGCAAAACGAGACGAAATTTTTAAACAAAAAGGCGAAAACTTGGAATTCCGTGCAAATATGAGAATTTTAGGTTCCGTGAGTGATGCTTTTTTAGATACGTCATTAATTACGGTTGAAAAAGAGTACGGCGGTCTAGATAGCTTTTTGCAAAATCAAATCGGAGTAACGCCCGAGATGCGTGATGCTTTGCGTGAGCTTTATTTAGAAAAGTAAGGCAGAGTTATGGAAAAAGAAATTGTTGAAAATTTAGCTAAAAAACAAGTTGTTGGTCATCATCATGCTTTAGGCACCTCCATCACTTTGCAGATTTTCGGCAGAGATCATGATTTTGATGATTTATTGCAAAAGTCTTTTGACCTGATTGATCATTATGAAGATCTGTTGACGGTAAATCGGGATGTTTCCGAAGTAATGGATGTCAATCATGCTGCGGGAAAAGAGCGAGTTCAAGTTTCAAGCGGCACTTATTCTTTAATTAAATTGGCTGTAAAAAAGAGCCGGCAAAATTTTGGCTTTAATGCTTTAATCGGACCGGTGGTTAAACTGTGGCATATTGGCTTTAAAGGCGCACATGTGCCAACCGATGCTCAAATTAAAGAAAGAATGAAGCTGACGGATTCATTCAATGTTGAATTAAACGACGAGGATCAGACCGTCTTTTTGACCAAAGCAGGAATGGAACTGGATTTAGGCGGCATTGCAAAGGGCTGGATAGCTGACCGAATCCGCGATTTGTGGCGTGCATATGGAGCATGCGGCATTATTAACTTAGGCGGCAATATTTTATTAGTTGGCGCTTCGCCGAAGAGACCAAATGGTCAATGGATGATTGGCGTGCAAGATCCTAAAGAACCGCGCGGCGACAATATTGCTTCCGTGATGGTGCCAGAATGTTCGGCAGTAACCAGTGGTACCTACGAACGCTATTTGGTTGTTAATGGCAAAAAATACCACCACTTAATTGATCCGCGGACTGGCTATCCGGTTAAGACCGATTTGGCTGGAGTAACGACCTTTACGAGAGATTCTGTCGAAGCTGAAATCGAATGCAAGCGACTTTTCTTTGCCGGAAAACCAATTGCAGGCTGGCACGATAATCCAGATCGACTTGGCGCGGTATTTGTTTATAACGATGAGCATGTCGTTTACGATAATTTTTGATAAAAAATAACCCCCGAATTGAACTCATGATCCAATCCGAGGGTTTATTTTTATCTTCTAATTTATCCGACTGCTTTTCCGATACTGAAGATGCTGTTGAAGACGCCATTTGAAAGTCCCGGCGTGTTGTAAATAATGAAACGCAGGAAGCTGGAATCAATGGTTTGTTGCGTAAACCATGGCAGTTGTACGGCGTTTAACATTGATAAAACAACATAAACGAAGAAGTAGCCTGCGATTAATGAAGCAAGGGCTCCTAAGACGCTGTCTAATAAGCTTCCTAAGTTGGTTGCATGCGGATTTTTGCTTGGAATCCAACTCTTAAACAGCTTAATTACCATCCGTCCAACGAAGAGGATGATAAAGAAAGCTGCGAAACGGGCAATCATCAAATTAATTTCCGTCGTCGTGTTCGTCGCAATTTGGTGTCCGCTAAATTGAGTGTACAGCCAATTTCCAAATGGATTTTGAAGGAAAATCGCAATCATAAAGACGATGGCTCCAAAAATCAAACTGATGATATAGCGCATGAAGCCAGTTTTATAGCCTTTATAAGCTTGCCAAGCCAGATAAGCTAAAACAATTAATGTGACAATCATATCGTTATTTTCTCCTTTGCCGTATATTATAACCTATTACTAGAGGATAGACTTTGACGATTAGGCTAAAATACTTCATAATTGTAAGGATGATTTAGCTTTACTAATCGCCATTTTGGCGTTAAATTGATAGAGTGTGAAACACGGTTTCACGGGTGAAATATGAATCCTGAGCAATTTGTCCAAGAACTAGCAAAACATAATTTTGATTTAACAGACAAGCAAAAAACACAATTTGAACAATATTTTAAAGATTTGGTAGAAACTAACGAACATGTTAATTTGACCAGAATCACTGACAAAGAAGATGTTTATTTAAAGCACTTCTTTGATAGCATTACGCCACTTCTTACTTTTAAGGATGTCTTTACTAAAGGGGCAACTCTCTGTGATGTTGGTGCTGGTGCAGGTTTTCCATCAATTCCGTTAAAAATTTTGCTGCCAGATTTAAAGATCACAATCGTTGACTCACTTGCCAAAAGACTGACTTTCTTAAAAGGATTAATTGCCAAACTAGGCTTAAGTGAAGTCGAATTGGTTCACGGCCGGGCCGAAGATGTTGGTCAGAATAAGCTTTACCGCGAGCATTTTGATCTTGTGACTGCAAGAGCCGTTGCCAACATGACGGTTTTAAGCGAATATTGCTTGCCCTTGGTTAAAAAAGGCGGCTATTTTGTAGCCTTGAAGGGTCCAAAGGTTGAAGGCGAACTGGAAGAAAGCAGCAAGGCGATCCAAGTTTTAGGCGGAGAAAAAGTTAGCGAAACCGAATTAACTTTGCCAAATAGTGACGAGGAACGGACCCTGATTTTAATTAAAAAGATTAAACAAACGCCGAAGAAATACCCACGCCAGGCAGGGACTCCACGGCGCAAACCAATAAAGTAATGGAGGAAGTAGCATGTCACTTTTTTCTTTTAACAAACACCGTGATGAAATTCCAAAAAACAAACAAATTCAGGATATTGAATTAAGCAAAATCACGCCTAATAAGTTTCAACCACGGCGTCAATTCTCAGAAGAATCAATTAAAGAATTGGCTCAAACTCTTGATAAAGAGGGACTGCTTCAGCCAATCGTTGTTCGTGAAAATGAATACGGCTACGAAATTATTGCTGGTGAGCGACGTTTCCGGGCTGCCCAAAGCTTAGGCTGGGAAAAGATCCCTGCAATCGTCAATAACATGAATGATGATCAAGCAGCATCGCTAGCTTTGATCGAAAATCTGCAACGTGAAAATTTAAATCCAATCGATGAAGCTGAGGCTTATAAAAATTTGATGAAGCTCAACAATTTGACCCAAACGCAGCTTGCTAAGGATATGGGCAAGTCCCAATCTTATGTGGCAAATAAATTGCGTCTTTTGAAATTAACGCCAAAGGTGCAGAGCTATTTAGCCAGCGGTGAGATTTCTGCCCGTCATGGTCGAGCATTGGTCGGCTTAAGCGAAAGAAATCAGAGCCGAATGGTTGACGAAATTTTGGATAATAATCTGAATGTTAAAGAAACCGAAGAAATTGCCAAAGACGTCGATGGCTACTTTAAGAAGAAAGATCGGGTCAAGCCTGAGAAGAGAACGCGGGTTGCACGCCGGATGCCAAAAGATTTAAAGGTTCAAATCAACACGATTAAGCAGGCGGTTAAATTGGCCAAGGATTCAGGAATCAAGGTTAAAGTCCAAGAAAACAATGATCCTGACGATTATCGCATTACTATTGAATTAAAGAGAAAGTAGGAGGGCATGAACATATGGTAAGTGTAATTTCGGTTGCCAATCAAAAAGGTGGAGTCGGCAAAACCACTACTACCATCAATTTAGCAGCCTCAATTGCGGAACGTGGATATCGAGTTTTGATTGTTGATATCGATCCTCAGGGAAATGCTACTTCTGGTTTAGGAATTGAAAAATCATCAATTGATCAAGATATCTACAATGTTTTGATTGATGAAATTCCTTTAAAAGAAACGATTCACCATACTTCTACCAAGAGACTGGATATCGTGCCAGCAACGATTAATCTGTCAGGGGCTGAAACAGAATTGATTAGCATGATGGCCCGTGAAACGCGGCTAAAGTCAGCCCTTGATGCTGTAGATGATGACTATGATTTTGTCTTCATCGATTGTCCGCCATCTCTAGGTCAGCTTTCAATCAATGCCTTCACTGCATCCGACTCAATCTTGATCCCAGTGCAGAGTGAATATTACGCTATGGAGGGTTTGAGCCAATTGCTGAATACCATTCGTTTGGTTCAAAAGCACTTCAATAAGGATCTTGGCGTGGAAGGCGTTTTGCTGACAATGCTTGATGCACGTACTAATCTGGGTGCGGAAGTCGTTAAGGAAGTTCAATCCTACTTTAATAAAAAAGTTTACAAGACAATCATTCCGAGAATCACGAAATTGGCAGAAGCTCCAAGTTACGGTCAACCGATTACGGAATATGCACCACGTTCTCGTGGAGCTAAGGTTTATGATGATTTAGCAAGAGAGGTGCTAAAAGCTCATGGCAAGAGATTCAAAAAGTAAAGAACCTAGAAAAAGGGGCGGTTTAGGTCGCGGAATTGAAGCTCTTTTTGAAGATGAACAGCAAATCGATACGACCGAAGAAGTACAAGATCTTTCTTTAGATGAGATTCGTCCCAACCCTTACCAACCAAGAAAAAACTTTGACGATAAGAGTTTAAAGGAACTTGCTGATTCAATTAAAGAAAACGGCGTTTTTCAGCCAATTATCGTTCGCAAGTCAATTAATGGTTATGAAATTATCGCTGGTGAAAGACGCTGCCGTGCTTCTAAATTAGCCAAGAAGAAGACTGTCCCAGCAATTATCCGCAATTTTGACGAAAGCCAAATGATGGAAGTTGCCGTGTTGGAAAATCTGCAGCGTAAAGACTTGACGCCACTTGAAGAAGCACAGGCTTATGAAATGCTGCAAAAGAACCTGGGTCTGACTCAAGAAGAAGTTTCCAAGCGCATGGGCAAATCTCGTCCATATATTGCCAATTATTTGCGTTTGCTTACTTTGCCTAGCAAAACCAAGCGTTTGCTGCAACATGGCGAGTTATCAATGGGTCAAGCAAGAACTTTGCTTGGCTTGAAGGATAAAGACAAGATTGATGAAGTAGCCAAAAGAGTTGTCAAACAAGGGATGCCAGTGCGGAAGGTTGAAGCATTGGTTGCCCAAATCAATTCCAAGAAGCCAAGAAAGAAAACAGTTCGCAAATCTGCTTTTATTCGGGCAAGCGAAAGTCAATTGGCTAATAAATTTGGCTCAAATGTAAATATTTCTGAGTCCCAAAAAGGTAAAGGTCATTTATCAATCGACTTTGCCTCAACTGATGAATTGAATCGGATTTTGGATATTTTAGGCGTTGATCTCGATGATTAAAAATGAAGAATATGCTTTGGCTGACACGGTTCAAATGAAAAAGCCACATGCTTGTCAAAAAAATGATTGGGAAATCATGCGTTTAGGTGCAGATATCCGGCTCAAATGTTTAGGCTGTGGACGGACGATTATGATGCCACGCGCAGAGTTTAACCACAAGCTTAAAAAAGTTTTGACAAAGGCAAATGATCCGGTGAATAAAAAGAAAGAATTTTATTTGCCAAAAGAAAACCTGCGTCGGCCAGACTTTTAAGACAAAAAGGCAATAATTGTTATAAAGTATAGATATAAGAAAATTTTAGATAAAGAAAACGAGGATAAAAATGGCATTAACTGCTGGTATTGTTGGTTTGCCAAACGTTGGTAAGTCAACTTTGTTTAACGCAATCACTAAAGCTGGAGCTGAAATGGCCAACTACCCATTCGCTACTATTGAGCCAAATGTTGGGATGGTTGAAGTTCCTGATGAACGTTTAGCTAGAATTCAAGAATTGATTCCTGCTAAGAAGATCGTACACACTACTTTTGAATTTACTGATATTGCTGGTTTGGTAAAAGGTGCTTCAAAGGGTGAAGGTCTTGGTAACAAGTTCCTTGAAAACATTCGTCAAACAGATGCGATTATTCACGTTGTTCGTGCCTTTGACGATGACAACATCACTTCTGTAACTGGCAAGGTTGATCCAGAAGAAGATATCAATACCATTAACTTGGAATTGGCAATTGCCGACCTTGATGCTGTTAACCGCAGAATCGGCAAGGTTAAGAAAGTTGCTCAACAAGGCGATAAGGAAGCTAAGGCTGAAATGGCTGTGCTTGAAAAATTAAAGCCAGTTTTGGAAGAAGGCAAGGCTGCTCGTTCAATCGACTTCAACAAGGACGAACAAAAGATTGTTAAAGGCTTGTTCTTGCTTACTGCTAAGCCAGTTATCTATGTTGCAAATATTGCTGAAAGTTCAATGGCTGATCCAGAAAGCGACAAATACTTCCAAATCGTTAAGAAGCATGCTGAAAGTGAAGGTGCTGAAGCTTTAGGTATTTCCGCATCTGCTGAAGAACAAATCGCTGGTCTTGATGGTGATGAAAAGCAAGAAATGCTTGAAATGGAAGGCGTTAAAGAACCAGGCTTGAACCGTTTGATTCGTGCTGCTTACCATATTTTAGGCCTTAGAACATTCTTTACTGCTGGTGGTCCAGAAACCCGTGCTTGGACTTTCCATCAAGGAATGAAGGCACCACAAGTTGCCGGAATTATTCACTCTGACTTTGAACGTGGATTTATTCGTGCCGAAGTTGTTTCATTCAATGACTTAGATAAGCTTGAAACAATGCAAAAGGTTAAGGAAGCAGGTAAGCTTCGTCTTGAAGGTAAGGATTACGTGGTTCAAGACGGTGACATTATTGAATTTAGATTCAATGTCTAGGAGATAAAATGGCAGAAGAGAAAAAAGAAAATACTGCAAGAATCGATCAAGAAAAACAAGCAAAATTAAAGGCAAAAACTGAGGCTGAAACTAAGGATGACGAAATCAAGAACATGTCATCTGCAGAATTAAGAACCAAGCTCAGCAATAAAAATTCAGATTACGTTTTCCGTTTGCAAAAAGAGTTGGAAAAACAAGGCAATATGAATGCTGACGATGCTGCCGCACGCGTTGACCAATTATTGCCAGAAATCATTATTGCTCAGCGTCGCGGTCAGCCAGCTAATGACCTTTATATGGCTTCACCATCTATTAAGGCTGAACAAATTCTTCACCCTGAAGAAAAGCCAAAAACATTGATGGATATTCCATTTTGGCAAAGAGCAACAGACTCTACTTTGCTTTGGTTAGGAATTTTCACTGCCTTTTATGGTTTGATGGGAATTTTTAATACCAAGATTCAAAGTACGCAAAATGGTGTCTTAACTATTTTGGTATTTTGTATTTTGCTTGGTGTATTCTGGGCTAAATACAATGAATGGACGATGCCAAAATCTAAGGACAACCGCCGTCCAAAGATGTCCTGGCCAAAATTATTGGGTATTTCCGCACTCTTTGTTGTTGGCTTATTCGTTCTGATGGGCATCTTCATGTTGCCAATCTTTAAGGTAATTAATCCGGTCTTGCCAGGAATTGCATACTTGATTATTGCCGTAATTGCCTTCGCTGGCCGTTACTACTTTAGAAAGTACTATCACATTACAGGTTCTGTTTTTATGCCAAATCCACAAAGTGGTAAAAGCAAATAATGTGAAATTTCTTAAAAATAGGTATAAACTAAACATATGTCTTTTAAAAAAGGATAAATGAGGAAACCCATTTATCCTTTTTTAAAGTTGTATTTGCGATCGTTTTCACGTAAAGGAGGGCTTTAATTGATTAAAACGCTGAGTAAATCGATTCGGCAGTATAAAAAACTTTCCTTGCTGTCACCGTTATGTGTTATCGGTGAAGTTATCATTGAAATGCTGATTCCATATTTGGTAGGGATTTTGATTGATAAAGGAATTATGAAAGGAAACATGCCTTATATCACTAAGTGGGGCTTGATCTTATTAGTTATTACAATTGTTTCCTTATTTCTCGGGGCAAGTGCCAGTTATGTTGCAGCACATGCTGCTGCTGGTTTTGCTGCTAATTTGCGTAAAGACATGTTTTATCACATACAAGATTACGCTTTTGAAAATATTGACAAATTTTCAAGTTCAAGTTTGGTAACCCGTTTGACGACTGACGTTAACAACGTGCAGTTGGCATATCAGATTATTATCAGAATTGCCGTTAGAGCACCAATGATGCTGATTGTTTCAGTAGTCATGTCAGTCATTATCAGTCCGAGATTGTCGTTAATTTTCTTAGTAATTGCGCCAATCTTCGTCATTATTTTGGTCTTAATTATTCGTGGTGCATACCCATACTTCCCACGGATCTTCAAGGGTTACGACAAGATGAACCAAGTTGTTCGTGAAAATGTTCGTGGTATTCGTGAAGTTAAGACCTATGTTCAAGAAGAATCACAAATTGCGAAATTTGAAAAGTCCTCCGGCTTCATTTACAAGCTATTCTCAACTGCACAAAAAATTATTTCATTAAATTCCTTGGTCGTTGCAGCGGTCTTAAACATTGCTACATTAGCCATTTGTTGGTTTGGTGCTAAGGAAATTGTTGGTGGAACTTTGCAAACCGGTCAATTGGTTTCAATGTTCTCTTACTCCAATTCAGTTTTGTTCAGTTTGAATATCTTAGCCATGATTGCTACCCAGTTGATTATTTCTGGAGCTAGTGGTCGCAGAATTGCTGACGTAATTGAAGAAAAACCAGCAATTGAAAATCCAAGAAAACCAGTTGAGAACGTAACTAACGGCGAAATTGTTTTTGATCATGTAAACTTCAAATATGATCCTGATGATAAGGCCTTAGCATTAAATGATATCAATTTACGAATTAGTCCTGGTGAAACGATCGGAATGATTGGTGAAACTGGTTCATCAAAATCAACCTTGGTTTCAATGATTCCAAGATTGTATGATGTAACTTCAGGTGCCGTTAGAGTTGCAGGTCATAATGTTAAGTCCTATGATTTGAAAGCTTTGCGTGACAATGTTGCGATGGTTTTGCAAAACAATGTTTTGTTCTCTGGCACGGTAAAGGAAAACCTGAAGTGGGGTAACGAAAACGCAACTGATGAAGAAGTAGTTGCAGCCGCAAAGATTGCGCATGCTGATGGCTTCATTCGTGAAATGCCTGACGGTTATGACACAATGGTTGAACAGGGCGGTAACAACGTTTCTGGTGGTCAGAAGCAAAGAATTACCATTGCTCGTGCGCTTTTGAAGAAACCAAAGATTTTGATCTTGGATGATTCAACTTCAGCTGTTGATACAAATACTGAACGTGAAATCAGAGAGTCATTGGCTAAAGATATGCCAGAAACGACTAAGATCATCATTTCTCAAAGAATTGTTTCAATTAAGGATGCTGACAGAATCATCGTTATGAATCACGGTAAGATTGAAGATATCGGAACTCACGAGGAATTGCTCAAACGCAACCAATTGTACAGTTCAATTGCCAAGTTCCAAGAAGAAAATGGAAAGTAGGGGTGACTAATTTTGGATCAAACTATCAGCAAAAATGAAATGAAGGGACATCGTTCCAAGACTTTAGCCCGTTTGCTTAAATTAGTCGTTACTACTAGTCCATGGATGTTCTTCACCGCGCTGGTCACAATTATTTTGGCGGCCGGAGCCAATGTTATCGGGACGCTTTTTATTGAGCGTTTGATTAACGACTACATCACGCCTTTATTAAAAGAAGTGCAGCAGGGTCAAGCTCCTAATTATGGTCCCCTTGCATATGCGATCGCGGTAATGTTTGGAATTTATGCAATTGGTTTTATTTCAAACTACCTCTTTACCGTTTTGATGGCGATTTTAGGGCAGAAGGTTCAATTCTGGGTTCGTAACAACATGTTCACTCACATGGAGCATTTGCCGATTTCTTATTTCGACCAAAATGATTACGGCGATATCATGTCTCGTTACACCAACGATATTGATACCTTGATGCAGATGATTTCACAGTCAATTCCGCAATTTACCAATTCGATTTTGATTTTAATCTTCGTTATCGCAGCCATGTTTAGTTTGAGTTGGCAATTGACCATCTTCTCAATGATCATCTTCGCCCTCTCTATCGGAATCGTTCGTTTCTTAACTAAAAAATCCAGCCACTACTTCCAAGTACAGCAGAACAAGTTGGGTCAAATCAATGGTTACAGCGAAGAAATGCTTAATGGGTTAAAGGTTATCAAGGTCTTTTCTCATGAGGCAGAAACCAAGGAAGGCTTTGACGTTTATAACGAAGAATTGAGTCAGGCTTCAGGCAAGGCTAACGCCTATGCCACAGTTTTGTTCCCAATCATGGGTAACATGGGTAACTTGCTCTATGTTTTAATCGCAATCTTTGGTGGGGCAGCTGCTATTAACAATTGGGCTCCATTAACACTGGGTGCAATTGCTTCCTTCTTGCAATTATCAAGACAATTTACTCAGCCAATTGCGCAGATTTCACAGCAGTTGAACTCAATCGTCATGGCTTTGGCCGGTGCCAGAAGAATTTTCCAGTTGGAAGATGAACCGGTTGAAGAAGACGATGGCGTTGTTACTATTTCTAAAGATGATGACGTTGAAGGCGCCTGGAATTGGAATGTTCCACAAGCAGATGGCACAACGAAGAAAGTGCCAGTTCGCGGTCACATTGTCTTTGATCATGTGAACTTCTCATATGTACCTGAAAAGCAGATTTTGCATGATATCAATATCGATGCCAAGCCAGGGATAAAAGTTGCTTTAGTTGGTGAAACCGGAGCCGGCAAGACTACGATTTCCAACATGCTTAATCGTTTCTACGAAATTGATTCCGGCAAGATTACTTATGACGGGATTCCAATTAAGAAAATTAAAAAGGATGACTTGCGTCAATCACTTTCAGTCGTTTTGCAGGAAACGCACATGTTTACTGGTACGATTATGGATAATATCCGCTTCGGCAATCCTGATGCCAGTGATGATGAAGTTTACCAAGCAGCACGTTTGTCGCACGCCGATGAATTTATTCATGAACTTGATGATGGTTATGAAACGGTCATTGACGGTAACGGCGGTGACTTGTCACAAGGACAGATGCAGCTGTTAAGTATTGCTAGAGCGATGATCGCTGATGAGCCAGTAATGATCCTTGATGAAGCAACGTCAAGCATTGATACGCGAACAGAAAAGATGGTTCAAGCCGGGATGGATAACTTGCTTGTCGGCAGAACCAGTTTCGTTATTGCCCACAGATTGTCGACAATTGTTAACTCTGATTTGATTTTGGTTCTTGATCACGGTCATATCATTGAATCCGGCAACCATGAACAGCTTCTTAAGCAAAAGGGTTACTACTACGAGCTCTATACTGGCAAGAAAGAAATTAAATAGAGATTTAAGAAGAATCCGTGAGGATTCTTTTTATTTTTCTTTAAAACTAAGCTGTTGTTTAACTAGTTATTTAGAAAATAGGTAAAATATAATAAAGCAAGTCTGCTAAACTATACATGGATTATTTTTATTATTTTTTAAGAACAAACTAAATTTAAAAAGAGAGGGGTTTTCTTCGTGAAAATCTTAGTTGTAGATGACGATAAGGAAATCGTTGAATTATTGAGTATTTATTTAAAAAACGAAGGCTATGAGCCAATTGCAGCTTATAGTGGCAAAGAAGCAATTACTAAGTTGACCACAACCCCTGATATTGCTTTGATGATTTTGGATATTATGATGCCAAATATGTCAGGAATTGAAGTTATCAAGGAAGTTAGAAAAGATTCCGATATTCCAATTATTGTCGTTTCTGCTAAGACAAGCGACATGGACAAGATTCAAGGCTTGATCACTGGGGCCGACGACTATGTTTCAAAGCCATTCAATCCGCTGGAAGTTATGGCGCGTGTTCGTTCATTGCTGCGCAGAAGTCAAAAGCAAGTTAAAGATGAAAAACCGGATGTGCTTGAAGTTGGACCACTAGTTATCAACCGCGATTCACACGAAGTTAAAACGATTGATGGCAAGGCAATTCAATTGACCGCTTTGGAATTCGGCATTTTATATTTGCTTGCCAGCCATCCTAACCGCGTATTTTCAGCTGATGAAATTTTCGAACGTGTTTGGCAACAAGAATCAATTGTTTCTGCTAAAACCGTTATGGTCCACGTTTCCCACTTGCGTGACAAGATTCAAAAAGCAACAGACGGCGAAGACGTTATTCAAACTGTTTGGGGTGTAGGTTACAAAGTAGAGGCCTAGTTAATGAAAAAAGAGCGTGTAAAGCTTACTGCTGCTGAAAAAAGCGAGCTTTTCGCCGAAGGGGTAGTTACCATTATTTTGTTGCTGCTGCTGAATCTATCAATCATCATTTTGATTCATTTGGCAATTTTGCAAGATGAAAATTTAGTCAACGGCATTTATTTTCTGAAGAAAACTATGACTTTTGCCGGAAATTATCATCTTTGGTCCTGGCAGCGACTTTTCATTATTTTAATGGGGATTGCTGATTTAATCGTTTTGTACTGGCGCTTAATCCGACGCTATCACCAAATGCAGCTGCGGCATGTCATTTTAGAACTGCATTATATTGCGAATGGTCATTTCGATCATCGGATCCCTTTTGCAGTTAGAACCGACTTGCAGCGAGTAATTGACTCGATTAATTCTTTGGTTGACAGTACCGTCAATTCGATTAATGAAGAAAAAGCGATTGAACAATCTAAAGATGAATTGATTACTAACGTTTCGCATGATATTCGGACGCCATTGACTTCAATTATTGGATACTTGGGTTTGCTTAAAAGCGGCAATGTTAGTCAGGAAGACCAGCAAAAATACATCAATATTGCTTTTACCAAGGCTGAACAAATGAAGTCTTTGGCTAATGATCTGCTTGAATATACGACTTTGAAGTCCAACAATACGAAACTTAATTTGGTTTCATTGCCGATTTATTCAATGCTTGAGCAAGTTGAAGCGGGTTTTGAACTAGAAGCCGAGAAAAAAGGAATCACTTTTGAAATTGCATCTCGGCCCAAGGATTTAACCATTAAGGCTGATCCGGAAAAACTGGTCCGGGTGTACAACAATTTAATTAACAATGCTTTTAAATATGGAACCGGTGCTACCAAAATCAAGCTGATCGCTAATTTGATCAACAAGCAGACCGTTGAATTGCGGGTTGAAAATAATGGAGCCAAGATTCCGAAGGCTTCGCTTAAGAAAATTTTTGAGCGTTTTTACCGTGTAGAGACCTCGCGTAATACCAAAACAGGCGGAACCGGTCTGGGGCTTTCAATTACTAAAAGTGTAGTTGATCTGCACCGCGGAACCATCAGATGTGTATCCGATGATAACTGGACCAGTTTTATTATTCGTTTGCCGCTTGATCCAGAGAAAGCAAAAAGTAAGCACTAGCTGTGTTATAATTTTGACTGAAACAATAAGATCTATTCGAGGAGATAAAGAAATGAGTATTTCTCTAAACACCTGTATTTTGATTTTGAAGGAACACCACCTTTTAAAATCAAGTGCAGTTCAAGATGCAGTCGCAACTAAAATGGAATACGTATCATACGATTCTCGTGACATTCAAACTAACACTTTATTTTTCTGTAAAGGTGCTGGTTTCAGACCAACGTATTTATCAATGGCTAAAGACAACGGTGCTATTTGCTACGTTGCTGAACAACCATATCCAGAAGGAAAAGGCATGCATGCCTTAATTGTGCGTGATGTTTCCAAGGCAATGGCACTTTTGTCAGCTGCTTTCTTCCGTTTCCCACAAGATGATTTGTATGTTGTTGCCTTTACTGGAACTAAGGGTAAAACAACTTCTGCTTACTTCTTAAAAGGGATGCTTGACCAAATGAATGGTGGCCGCACCGCTCTTATTTCTTCAGTTAACGATATTGTCGGCAGAAAACCAGAAGACAGCTTTAAGTCAAGTTTGACCACGCCAGAAAGTTTGGACTTGTTCCGCGATATGCGCCGTGCTGTTGATAATGGCATGACCCACTTGGTAATGGAAGTTTCCAGTCAAGCTTACAAGAAGAATCGTGTATTCGGTTTGACTTATGACCTGGGCTTTTTCTTAAACATTACCCCAGACCATATTGGACCAAATGAACACCCTAACTTTGCGGATTATCTGCACTGCAAGTTGCAATTAATGGTGAACTCACGTAAATGTATCATCAATGCAGAAAGTGATCACTTTGACGAAATTTATGCTGCTGCAACAACGACTACTAATCCAGACAGCATTTACTTATTTGCCAGTGAAAACTTCGAAAATCCAAAGTTGAACGTTCCAATTGACTTTAGATATGCTTCTCAAGAAACTGATATGCGGGAAACTCGCTTCAAATTGTTCTGCGCTAGCGACAAGGCTAAGCAATTGCCAATCAATGGCGACTACACTTTGCAAATGATCGGTGACTTTAATGAATCCAACGCTACTGCCGCAATTATTGGGGCAGGTCTTGCAGGTATGAGTCATGATGCTTGTGCTAAGGGAATTCGCCACGTTACTATTCCAGGCAGAATGCAAACTGAAATGACCAAGGATCATGGAATGGTTGTTGTTGACTATGCCCACAATAAGGCTTCAATGATAGCTTTAATGAGCTTCATACAAAGCAAGTTCAACAATCCAAAGATTATCGTGGTTGTTGGTGCTCCTGGTGACAAGGGCGTTTCTCGTCGTCCAGGATTCAGTGAAAGCTTGACGGCTTATGCTGATAAGGTCTTTTTGACAACTGATGACCCAGGCTTTGAAGATCCTAAGTCAATCGCTGAAGAAATTGATTCTGGCATCGACCACTCTAAGTGTGATGTAACAATTGAGCTTGACCGTAAGAAGGCAATCCACGATGCGATTGCAATGGCCGGCAAGGACGACGTTGTCTTGATCTGTGGTAAAGGTGCAGATGCCTTTCAAAAGATTCGCGGTGTAGATACGCCATATCCATCTGATATTGTTGTTGCACAAAACGTTATCAATGAGCTCGAAGGCGATAAGGAACACTTTAGAGCTTAATTAAGGTGAATTATTAATGAAACATTTTTTTAGCATAATCGGCGGAATGGGAACGATTGCGACAGAAAGCTACGTTCGGCTGATTAACCATCGGGTAAAGATAGCCCGTGACCAGGACTATTTAAATTATATTTTGGTCAACGATGCGCAAATTCCCGATCGAACTGCTTATATTAAGGATCATAGCAAGACTAATTTCTTCCCTGCCTTAAAGGATGATGTTTTAGGGCAAGCAAAGCTTAATCCTGATTTCTTTGTAATGCCATGCAATACCGCGCACTATTTCTACAATGATTTGGCTGCTTTAACCGATATTCCGTTTTTGCATATGATGCGGATTGCCGTTCATAAATTTATTAAAGAATATCCTAAAGAAAGCAAAATTGGCCTGATTGCAACTGAAGGCTCAATTTATGATCACTTGTATGAAGATGAAATTCATCGTGTTCATCGTGAAGTAGAATTTGGTGGCCCGGAAATTCAGCCGATGGTTACAAAATTGATCTATCGTGATATTAAGGAAAAGGGCATTGTCGACGGCAAGCTTTATCATCAAATCCTTCAAAAGATGCATGATGACTACGGCTGCAATGTAATTTTGTTAGGCTGTACTGAATTGTCTTTGGCACAAGAGAAGGCACCTGATCATCCTTATAACGTGATTGATCCGCAATCGATTATTGCCGATGTCTCAATTGAACTTGCTTTGAAGATCCGCAATGGAATGGATCCTAAAGAAGCATGTGCAAAATATATGTATAAATAAGGACAAAAATGGTTAGAAGAAAGAAATTTCCAAAAGGCAAGCCAATGTTAGGCGTTGGTGCGCTGAATGATTTAGCTCCCAAAAACAATAATTTTGTCATCGGAATTAGAAGCCTAATTGATGCAAATCCTGAAGTTATGGCTAATCTAACGATTATGAAGTTCTTAGAATTAGCATTGTTTAGAGCAAATGCAGGTGAGCCTGTTGCTGAAATTGCTAAGATGCTCGATGATGAATTATCTGCTTAGTTGGTAAAAAACGCTTTTAAGGCACCTGCCGGTGTGAGAAAACTGCAGGAAGCTTTGAAGCATTACACACTGAAGATTAATAAAAAGCAAAAAGCTGATCGAGAAGATCAGCTTTTTTGATGCCCTAAGATGAATTATTTTGATTACTTATGAATAATAATGAATTATATTGACCAAAAATGATTGCTTTTGAATGCGAAAGCGTATACAATAATGGTCGAGGTGAAAAAAGATGCTGACGCAAGAACGCCAAAGTTTAATTGAAAACTACGTCAACCAGCACGAATTATGCCGTGTTGCCGAGCTATGTAAATTGACCGCTACTTCAGAATCAACTATTCGTCGAGATTTGATTCAAATGGAGAAGGATGGGCTCCTTAAGCGAGTTCATGGTGGCGCTCAATCAGTTAAAAATTTCTCTCGTGACATTTCACAGAACATCCGCTTCAATCTTAATCACGATGTTAAGACTAAAATTGCCAGATACGCAGTAAAGCATTTTGTTCATTCAGGTGACAATATTTTCATTGATGCGGGAACGACAACCTATGAAATGGTTCCATTTCTTGCTGATATTCCTGATGTTAAGATCGTTACCAACGGTGTTGAAACTGCACTGTGCAGCCTGAATCATGGCATTAATACGATCATGATCGGTGGCAGAGTGAAGGATGACACCCATGCTGCTATAGGGCAAACAGCTTTAACGCAGATTAAAGCAATGAACTTTTCAGCTAGTTTTGTTGGTGCCAACGGAATTGAAAAAAATGGCAATTTAACTACGCCAGATCCCGAAGAAGCAGTAGTCAAAATGGCTGAAATGAAGCAAGCACAAAAAGTTTTTGTTCTCGCAGATGCTTCAAAAATCGGCAAGCGAAACTTTGCAGTGTTTGCTAATGCAAAAGATGTAACTGTGGTTACTAATTTACTTAAATCAAGTCAAAAAAAGGCACTACCTGCCAAAATAAACCTAGAGGAGGCAAAATAAATGATTTATACCGTTACTGTTAATCCAGCTTTGGACTACGTTTTGCAATTAGACAAAGTCAATGCTGGTGAAGTTAACAGAACCAGTAATTGTTCATTTTTAGCTGGAGGCAAGGGAATTAACGTTTCCCAAATTCTTAACCAACTAAATGTTGATAACACTGCTTGGGGCTTTGTTGGCGGCTTTACTGGTAAGGAATTGATTCGTCAACTTAACCAAAAGAGAATCGTCAGTGATTTTGTTACTATTTCTGGTGATACTCGTGTAAACGTTAAGATCCACGGCGAAAAGGAAACCGAAATTAACGCTGCTGGTCCAGAAATCGACAGTCAAGAAATTGCTGCATTTAAATATCGTTTAAACGACTTGAAGAAAGGCGATATCGTTGTAATGAGCGGTTCACTTACTCCAAGCCTCGGTGAAGACTTCTATCAACAACTTCTTCCAACTATTAAAGAAGCTGGTGCTGAATTTGTTGTTGATACTACTGGTCAAGCATTGCTTGATACTTTGGAATACAAGCCATTGGTAATCAAGCCAAATCACCACGAATTAGCAGACTTGTTCAACACTACTTTTGACTCAAGCGATGTAATGCTTGAATATGCACAAAAGCTTTTGCAAAAGGGTGCACAAAACGTAATGGTTTCAATGGCTGGCGATGGTGGCTACCTCTTAACTAAGGACCATGTTTACCATGCTAAGGGTGCTGTTGGTACTGCTGTTAACTCAGTTGGTGCTGGTGACTCAATGATCGCAGGGTTTGTTGGCACTTACTTTGAAACTGGTGACGCAGCTGAAAGCTTTAGAATCGGAATGGCTTGTGGTGCTGCAACTGCCTTTACTATGGATATTGCGGTTAAGAGCCAAATCGATGCTGTTCTTCCACAAATCAAAGTAGAACAAATCTCCTAATAGCTAGAAAGGAATCGATCCATGAGAATCAAGGATATTTTAAGTACTGAGTCCATGATTATGGACCTCAAGGCTACTAATAAAGAAGACGCCATTAAAGAAATGGCCGACCTTGAAGTTAAGACTGGTATCGTCAATAACGAAGACGAATTCATCAAGTCTATTTGGGCTCGTGAAAATGAATCAACCACTGGTATCGGTGGCGGAATTGCGATGCCTCACGCACGTAACAAGTACATCAACAAGGCACGTGTTTTGTTTGCCAAGAGTAAGGAAGGGATTGACTACAACTCATTAGATGGTCAACCTGTTCACTTATTCTTCATGATTACTGCTCCAGCAGGTGCTGATAACACCCACCTTCAAGCTTTGGCAAAACTTTCTGGTTTATTGATCAACCCAGACTTAGTTGAAGCTTTGAAGAAGGCAGAAAAGCCAGAAGAAGTTATCGACTTATTTGAAAAGGCTGAAGCTAAGAAAGATGCAGAGGATAAAGCTGCTGCTGAAAAGAAGAAGGCAGAAGCTGCAAAGCCAGCTGATGCTAACAAGCCATTAATCGTCGGTGTTACTGCATGTATCAACGGTATTGCCCACACTTACATGGCTCAAGAAGCTTTAATCAAAGCCGGTAAGAAGCGCGGAATCGAAGTTAGAATTGAAACTAACGGTTCTGAAGGTGTTAAGGATCAATTGACTCCTGACGAAATTAAGCGTGCCAAGGGTGTTATTATCGCATCCGATAAGAAAGTTGACATGCTACGTTTCGATGGCAAGAAGTTGGTTAACCGCCCAGTTGTTGATGGTATCAACAAGCCAGACGAATTAATCGATGACATTATGAATGGCAAAGCTGAAGTTTACCACGCAAGTGCAGCTGATAAGTCAGAAGCTAAATCAGAAAAATCAAGCGGCGGCGTTTGGAACTCAATTTACCGTAACTTGATGAACGGTGTCAGCCACATGCTTCCATTCGTTATCGGTGGTGGTATCTTGATGGCCATTTCCTTCATCGTTGAAAACTATGCTGGTGGTGCTAAGAGCCCAGCCTTCATCTTCTTGAACTCAGCTGGTAACTTGGCCTTCGCCTTCATGGTTCCAATTTTGTCAGCTTACATCGCTGAATCAATCGGTGATTTGCCAGCCTTAATGCCAGGTTTGGTTGGTGGTTATATGGCCGCAATCGTCAACGGAACCAATGGTTTACAAGTTAACGTCCAAGCTCATGCTACTTCTCCAGCCGGCTTCTTAGGTGGTATCGCTGCTGGCTTCATTGCCGGTTACTTAATTGTCGGTTTAAAGAAGCTCTTTGCTAAATTGCCTAAGTCAGTTGAAGGTATGAAACCAATGCTTTTGTACCCAATCTTAGGTTTGCTGTTCATTGCTTTGATCATGTACTACATCATCAACCCAATCTTCAGTTCAATCAATTTCGCAATTACTCACTTCTTGAACAGTATGGGTACAGGCAACTTAGTAGTCGTAACTGCTATCTTAGCCGGAATGATGGCTATCGATATGGGTGGTCCTTTCAACAAGGCTGCTTACGTCTTTGCTTCGGGTGCCTTTGCTAACGATCCTAAGTCAGCTACTGCTGCTGTTATGATGGCCGCAGTTATGGTTGGTGGTATGGTTCCACCGTTTGCTACTGCTATCGGTACTGCATTCTTCAAGAACAAGTTCACTGCTGGTGAACGTCGTGCCGGTATTTCTAACTGGATCCTTGGCTTCTCATTTATCACTGAAGGTGCCATTCCATTTGCTGCATCTGACCCAGGTCACGTTATTCCTTCATGTGTGATCGGTTCTGCAGTTGGTGGTTTGCTTGTTGGTTTATGGCATATTCAAGTTCCAGCTCCTCATGGTGGTCTTTGGGTATCACCACTTGCTAACCACATTTTGCTTTACTTCTTAGCAACAATTATCGGTTCAATCATTGCCGGTCTTATCTTAGGCTTCTGGAAGAAACCAATTGAAGAAGATAAATAAGCAAGATTTTAAAACAACAGAGAAAAATTAAATAATCATTTTTATTATTCAAAAGCTCTTTACAGGCCAGCGTAATTGCATTATTATAAAACTATCTTGATTATCTCTACTTAAATCAAGATACTCTGTTATGTTTTGCGTCACCGAAAGGTGACGTTTTTTTGTGCCTTTTTTTAAATCTGGTACAATTGACTAAAGAATAATAAGTAAGTAACTGTCAAAAATGATTAGGGAGGTGCCGAATTGATCTTAACCGTTAAAAATTTGACGATGAAGTTTGACACAAAAACTGTTTTTGAAGATTTAAACTTTGACCTTAAAGAAGGATCAATGACTGCCTTATTGGGACCAAACGGAACCGGTAAGACGACGCTGATCAATATTTTAATGAAACTTTTGTCACCAACTAGCGGCAGTTTTCAGTTTAAAAATGACGTGAAGTTGGGCTATGTTCCGCAATTTAGAAATATTGATGCGGAATACCCGTTATCGATTAAAGCTTTCGTTGGACTCAATGCTCCTTTGATTAAAACAGGCAAAGTGAAGCAGCAGATCCAGCATGAGCTGGAAGAAACTCATTTAACCAGCATTCAAAATACGCGCATGGGCGAGGCTTCCGGTGGACAAAAGCAGCGGGCATATTTGGCTCAGGCTTTGCTTGATCAGCCTAATATGATCATTTTGGATGAAGCAACAGCCAGCCTGGATCCGGTAGCTAAAGAAGAATTGATGAAATTAATTAAACATTTGAACCAAAAACATGGCATGACTGTACTGTTTGTAACTCATGATGTGCCACTGGCTCGCAAATATATGGATGAATATTTGTACTTGAATCATGGAACAATAAAGCAAGGAAAAATGAGTGAATTTGAGGGGGATTACGAATAATGTTTCAATATGAATTTATGCGTTATGCCTTCTTAGCAAGTACTTTCATTGCAATTACCTGTGGGGTAGTTGGCGTCTACGTTTTGGCGCGCAGCTTTAGCTTTTTGGCTCACACCTTGTCAGAAATCGGCTTTGCCGGAGCAACCTTTGCTGTCTTCATTGGAATTGCACCGCTTTGGGGGATGTTGCTTTTTACGCTGCTGGGTTCAATTAGCGTTGGTGAATTGTCGATGCACAGTGATCAAAAAGAAAGCTCAATTAGTGCGATTTCGGCATTGTTTATCGGTTTAGGTGTCCTGTTTTTGGCGATTTCGGGATCAAACAGCCGTTATGCGACCAACATTTTGTTTGGCAGCATCATCGGTGTTGACGAGGAAGGCGTCATTCAATTAGTGATCTTGTCGATCATCGTTTTGCTTTTGATTTTTATCGTGCAGCGACAATTGAACTTTGACTCCTTTGACCACATTGGGGCTTTGGCTCATGGCATTAAAACCGGTTTGATCGGCGTTATCTTTTTAATTGCTTTAGCAATGGCTGTTTCAATCGGTTCGCAAATTGTTGGTTCGCTTTTGGTCTTCATTTTGCTGACGTTGCCATCTTCCACCGCCCGGTATTTAGGAAAAACGATTTCTTCAATGATTGCTTGGTCAATCGGCATCGCGCTGATTGGCGTGTGGGCTGGTTTGTATCTTGGCTTTATCACAGATTGGCCGGTAACCTTCTTCATCTCAGTAATTGAAGTGGTTATTTACTTAACGGCATACTTTGTCCACGTTATTCGCCATCGCTTATAAAAAAATAGAGCTAGCAATTGCTAGCTCTTTTTCTTTGCTCTTAATTATTCAAAATTTCACGCTTAATGGCCTGCTTTTGTTCATGGGTCAATTGATGGTGACCAGGAATCCGATAGGCATAGGCCGCGATAAATGGCTTATAGCCAACGCCAATTGCCAAAGCCGGAAGAAGCTTGTGATGCAATTTTTGCGTTGTTAAACTGTATGAAGTTCCGTTGCCGCCACCAGCAGTCCATCCAGTAACGTTCAGCCATTGAACATTGTCGATGTTGTAAATTGAGGTTTTGCCCCAATTCATTGTCTGGTTAACAATGAAGCGGTATTTCTTAAAGTGCAATGCGTACTTTTCTGTTTTGCGTGGATCGGCTTGATAAAGTTTAATGCCATTGATGTGGTGTTTGCCGATTTTAATCTTATACAGCTTGTTAGGATCCTGTCCCAATGCTTTTGAGCCCTTGTAGTACCATTTGCCGCGCATCCTTAATGGCGATGTGACCTCACCGATTCGGCCATAAGAAGCAGCCTTGACAGGCTGGCTGCCGAATGCGGCAAGACTAAAAGCGGCAACTAAGATGCCGGCCAAAGACAAAAATCTTTTATTCATCATTCTATCCCTCCAATATTTGCCCTCTCACTTTCATTAAAGCATGAATAGTGCCTAAAGGGAAGACAAAAAGAGTTCAGGGATCTCCTGAACTCTTGTATGATGTGAGAAATTTACTTTCCTTTAATGTTATATATTTACTTGCTGATTAAGTCAAACTAAATTTTTAAAATTGCCCAATTAAACTTTCGAATTCATCAAGGCGACGAGCAAAGGTCTTAAAGGCATCTTCCAAATAGTCTGGCTTAGTCATATCAACGCCGGCACCCTTCATAATATCGATTGGATATGCGCTGGAACCAGACTTGAGATAACCGATGTAGGCATCGCGGTCCTGCTGGGTTCCCTGCACTACTTTATTGGCAAGAGCAGTTGCTGCTGCAAAGCCGGTTGCATATTGGTAAACATAGAAGTTGTAATAGAAATGCGGAATGCGTGACCATTCTTTGGCAATATCGCCGCCAGGTTCAACGCTGTCGCCGTAGTAGCGCTGGTTTAACTGACTATAAACATCGTCTAAAGTATCAGCAGTAAGTGGTTCGCCCTTAGCGTCAGCTTCATGAATAAATTGTTCAAATTCTGCGAATTGAGTCTGTCTGAATAATGTTCCCTTGAAGGAGTCAAGGTAGTAGTTGAGGATGAAAGCACGGGTCTTAGGATCAGTGATGTGGTCCAAGAAATATTCCGTTAAAATATTTTCATTAGTGGTTGAAGCAATTTCAGCGACAAAAATTGGATAGTCGCCATAAACGTAAGGCTGATTGTGGCGGGTATACCATGAGTGAACCGAGTGGCCTGTTTCATGAACCAAAGTATAAAGCGAATCAACGTTGTCTTCCCAGTTCAATAATTCATATGGATCAGTATCGTAAGCTCCACCTGAGTAAGCCCCAGTAACTTTGTTTTTATTTTCTACAATGTCAATGACACGGTTGTTAAAAATATAATCAACGTGGCTTAAGTAATCGCTGCCCAATGGTGCCAAAGCCTTCTTGGCTTCTTCTTTTGCTTGTTCAAAATTATAGCTAAGCGCAGGCTTACCTGTAAGAGGCACATACATGTCCCACATTTGCAGGTCATCAAGACCCAGAATCTTTTTACGCAAAGCAACATAGCGGTGCAAAAGGTCAAGATGACTGTCGACTTCTTTGATCAAAGTATCATAAACAGAGGTTGGCACGTTGTTTTCAGCTAATGCAGCTTCACGAGCAGAGTGATACTTGTGGACGCGTGCGTTGTAGTTGTGCGCCTTGACCACGCCTGACAGGGTGGAAGCCAGGGAGTTTTCAAATTGACCATAGCTGGCGTATAAAACGTCAAAGGCATTTTTACGGACATTTCGGTCTTGTGATTGAATCAAAATTGAGTACAAGCCGTCGGATAATTGCACCATTTCGCCATTTTCATCCTGGACGTAGCCATATTCCATGTCTGAATTGGTTAAAACGTTAAAAGTATTTTCGGAAGTACTCAGGGCATCGCCAGCATCTGCCACCAATCGTTCTTGTTCAGCTGGCAAAGTATGCGGTCTTTTGCTGGTTACTTGATCAAGCCAATGATCGTAATCATGCAGCCGAGGCTCTTCTTGCTTGTATTTGGCTAAATCAGCTTCGGGGATGCTCAAAATTTCAGGATTGATAAATGAAGTAACGGCTTCGAACTGACTGGCTAAACTTTGAGCCTGAGCAGAATAGCTTAAGTAGTGGCTGTTGGCAGTATCGACATCGCTGGACATCGTAGCGTAGACATAAACGTTTTCCAGCCGGCGCTTAACTGCAAAAATTTGGGTTAAGGCCTGATACAAATTTTTGCCAGAGGTAAAAGTACCTTTATACTGGCTTAACTTCGCTGTTTCACCTTTAACAGCTTGATATTCTTTTTCCCAATCCGCGTCGCTTTTGAATACACGGGTCAAATTCCAGGTTAATTCTTCAGGGATTTGGCTTCTTGTTGGAATTGCCATGAATATTTCTGCTATATAAAACATGGAAATATGTAGAATAATACAAATTTTCTACATATCAG